>JAWXTQ010000042.1:0-14597 GCA_044433405.1 Rikenellaceae bacterium | reverse complement strand
GGTGGGTGAAGTTGCCTCGGCACGTGATATAGACTCTACACATCTACAGAAGTTAGCAACCGACCTAGCTATTAACTCTAGCGATAAAGCGGTAGAAGAGTTGCTAGTAGATGAACTGATATATCCTGACCAAATTGGAGGTTATGTGGCAAGAGAGCTATCACTACCCTACTTTAATACCATTTCGCTTAGCGACTACACAAGAACTACAGAGGGGAGCAAAGAGGCATATTCGCCAAACAAAGTAGCACTTATATATGTTGATGGTTCAATAGTAACAACCGCAACAGGAACTACCAAAGAGGTGACAAGCAACAGCATAATAAGCAAGCTACAGAAAGCAGCTAGCGACGACAAAGTAAAAGCAATAGTGATTAGAATAAACTCTCCAGGGGGAAGTGCACTAGCTTCAGACAATATCTGGCACGCCGTAAAGTGCGCAAGAGAGCAAAAGCCAGTAGTGGTTTCGATGGGGTCGATAGCCGCATCTGGGGGATACTACATTGCTGCAGCAGCCGATATTATTGTAGCTGAGCCTACCACCACCACTGGTTCTATAGGGGTGTATGGCATAATGTTTAATGCACAAAAAGGGCTAAAAGATAAATTGGGAATAAGCGTAGAGAGTGTAACCACAAACCCATCGGCCGATATGCAAACATTCACCAGAGCCTTGAGTAGCAAGGAGCTTCGATATTTACAAAGTGGAGTTGAGAGAACCTACGACATATTTGTTGAGAAAGTGGCAGAGGGGCGCAACCTCACCATCGAAGAGGTGAACAACATTGCACAGGGCAGGATTTGGAGCGGAGTGGATGCGCAAAAAGTCAACCTTGTTGACCATCTAGGAGGGTTAAAAGAGTCTATACTACTGGCAGCAGATAGAGCAAACGTTTTATCGTCGTTTAGAATACAAACCTACAACAGTGATGAATCGACAATAGGTATGCTACTGAACACAATAATGGGAGGAACTAAAATAAGTGTAGAGAATAACACAAAAATCGAAAGCCGCCTATTTACCGAATTTGAAAGAGTAAAAAGCAGTATAACTGGTGATAAAATAGTGTGTTTAATGCCCTATACAATATATATCAAGTAATGGCAAAAGTTAAAAAAAGTTTTTTTTGTAAAAATTGCGGAAACGAACAACCAAAATGGTTTGGACGTTGCCCAGAATGTATGGCTTGGGATAGTTGTGCCGAGGAGCTAACAACCAAAAGCTCATCGCCACGTGTTGAGCTAACAAAAAGTTTTTCAACTACTCAAAAAAGCAGACCAATACCCATTAGCAATATACAACAAAGCACCATTCAACGCTCTGACATGGGCTATGAGGAGGTAAATCGCGTATTAGGGGGAGGGTTAGTTGCAGGGTCGCTAATTTTGTTAGGTGGCGAGCCAGGTATTGGAAAATCGACACTTAGTCTACAACTTGCACTTAAATGTTCGCACCTTACCACCCTATACGTGTCAGGTGAGGAGAGCTGCGAACAAATTAAAATACGAGCAGACAGATTAGGTATTGAGAACCCTAACTGCTACATACTACCTGAGACATCGTTTGAGGCAATCTTGCCACATGCACAGGAGCTATCTCCTCAGATTATCATTATAGACTCGATACAAACTCTTTTTAGCGAAAGCATTGAGTCGTCGCCAGGAAGTGTAAGCCAAATTAGAGAGTGTGCATCGCTGCTAATGCGCTACGCAAAGAGCACTTCAACATCAATTTTCATTATTGGGCACATCACTAAAGATGGAATAATCGCAGGTCCAAAAGTACTAGAACATATTGTCGATGTGGTACTCCAATTCGAAGGAGATCAAAACAACATATACAGAATACTTAGAAGCAATAAAAACCGATTTGGCTCAACTAGCGAAATTGGCGTTTTCGAAATGGTTCACACTGGGCTTAAGGAGGTATCCAACCCCTCAGAGATATTAATTTCACAAGGTAGCGAAGAGCTTACAGGAGTAGCAATTGGAGCTACAATAGACGGAATTCGCCCATACCTCATGGAGATTCAAGCACTAGCAAGCTCAGCAGCCTACGGCACACCGCAGCGCACAACTACAGGTTTTGACACAAAACGACTCAGCATGCTACTTGCTGTTATCGAAAAACACATCTCATTTAAGATGATTAGTAAAGATGTGTTTTTAAACATTGCAGGTGGCTTTAAAGCGAGCGATCCTGGGCTAGACTTAGCAGTGATAAGCTCAATTATATCATCTTACCTAGACAAACCAATCTCAAAAGAGTATTGTTTTGCCGCTGAAATAGGACTATCTGGCGAAGTGCGCCCAGCATCCAGAACAGAGACTAGAATAATAGAGGCTGCAAGATTAGGTTTCAAACGCATCTACATCTCATCGTATGCAAAAAAAGCATTGAGCAAAAGCAACTATAACATAGAGATTATATTTATTAATAGGATATCCGAAATAGTACGAGCTATTTAGTGGATAGTTTGGTTTGGGTGGTTTGAGTGATTTGGGTGGTTTGGTTTGTGCGACTTTCACCGCATGAGCTAAGGCTCACGCTTGTAGTAATAGTATTTAATTTCCCTTTGCTCATACCTGTGGTATGGCAGTGAAGTTAAATACTATTCCTATTTTTGGCTGCGCCAAAAAAGTGAAAGCCGAGGCGTACCAGAGTCTATCAAAAAAAAGAAGAAGAGGCCTATGCTTCTTTTTTGAAGAAGCACGCGCGGGACATCCCTGAACTGTTTTTAGAAGCTTGGCTGCCGCCAACCATCCAAAAACAGCCCATGAATGCCCCGCGCTGGTAAGAAAACCTTCGTCGCTACCGCTCCTCGGAGCTCACTAACGTTCGCTGGGTATTCTCATGTAAGTAGTGGATGGCTTCGCAGTTTTAACAGGAACGGGTCTTGCAGGCCATTAATCATTTATCATTATCGGCGTTAATCATTATTCCAAATCATTACCCCAATGCTCGACTATCGCGAAGCAAGAAATGTCCTACACAAGAATACCTAGCGAACGAAAGTGAGCCCGAGGAGCGATAGCGACGAAGGTTTTTTTACCAGTGCTAGGCTGCTAGGAGTCTTTTTTAGCGAATTGGCGATAGCCAAGAAGATAAAAATGGCTCATAGTAGTCTAGCGCGTGGTTTTTTTTCTAAAAAAACTTAAACACAATTTTTCCTCTTATATTGATAGGCTCTGGTACGCCTCGACTTTCACTTTTTGGCGCAGCCAAAAATAGTAATAGATTTTTATTTCGTCAGCCATACCGCAGGTATGAGCTAAGGGAAATAAAAATCTATTGCTACAAGCATGAGCGAAGGCTCATGCGGTGAAAGTCGCACAAACAAAATCACACAAACAAAATCGCAAAATCACAAGATAGAAACCCACAAACCTCACATTATTTCCTGATTAATTCATATTAAACACACCTGAAATTACTTCCACTAAAAGCATAATTCATCCAAACTAGCAAAAAACATCTATTTTTTATGCCATTTTTTAGAAAATAATCACTATCTTTGTATCATATCTTTTCAAAATAGAAACTAATATTTTTTTAAATAAACAATAAATAAAACCTAGAAACTATGGCTATTAATCGTAAAGATTTTTTAAAAAGCGCAGGAGGTTTGGCACTATTGACTATTTTGCCAAAAAATGTGCTAGGTGGACCTGGTAAAATTGCTCCAAGTGATCAACTTACAAAAGGTATTATCGGTGTTGGAGGCATGGGACGTGGCCACTACGACTACGAAGGGACTCGTCTAACTGCTGTTTGTGATGTCGACTCATCGCGACTTGATGCAGGAGTCAAAGCAGCAAAAGACAAAGTAAAAGCGTACTCTGACTATCGCAAACTCATTGAAGACCCTAACGTTGATATCGTACACATTGCAACACCCCCTCACTGGCATGGAATGATGGCTACAGAGGCTGCAAATGCAGGCAAAGATATATGGTGTGAAAAACCTATGACACGCACAATTGGTGAAGGTAAACGCGTGATGGAGGCTGTAAAGCGCAATGGAAACATCTTTAGACTAAACACATGGTTTCGCTTCACTGACAACTTTTACGGCATGGGAACAACCGTTAAGCCCATCAAAAAGCTTGTCGACAGTGGGCTACTAGGCTGGCCACTAACTGTAACGGTAAGTGTTCACACTGGTTTCAACTGGAAATTCTACTGGATAGGCAAGGAACACTTAGAGGCTCAACCTATTCCTAAGGAGTTAGACTACGACATGTGGCTGGGCCCAGCACCATACAAACCTTACAACTCTCACCGTGTACACAGCACATTCCGCGGCTATTGGGATTACGATGGAGGTGGATTGGGCGACATGGGACAACACTATCTTGACCCTGTTCAATACTTTTTAGGCAAGGACGATGAGTCACCAATAAGAGTAGAGGTAGATGCACCTGCACAACATCATGATGCAATAGGTACATGGAGACAAATCATATACACATACGCAGATGGCTGCAAAATCATACTAAATGGTGATGATTATGGCGACGTAAATGCACCATACATTGCAGGTCCTAAGGGTAATGTTTACAATGGATTTAGATGCGATATTCCAAACATAGAGCAGAAGCTAAACGAATATCCTGATCCAGAGCCTCAGAACACCAACTTCTCAGAGTGTGTAATTAATCGCAAGAAATTTGCATTAAACGAGATGAATGGTTTCCGCTCATGTACTCTTGTTAATATGGCGTTAGTTGCTCTAAGACTTGGACGAAACTTAAATTTCGATCCTAAGTCGCTACTGTTTGTAGATGATGATGCTGCAAATAGACTTGCAGATCAACCACATCTCACACCATGGACAACATTATAATTAGCAAACTAAATTGAACTAAATAAAATGAGAAAAATATTATCAATATTAATTCTATGCTTTGCAGTGTGTTCGCTATATGCCCAATCGCCTGCAAATAGAATTCCAAAAACTATCGTAGCTGATGTTTTGGCGCAAATGCCAACTCAAAACGAGGCAACATACAACCAGATGATGGCTGATTTAGTGTCGTCAGGAGAAGAAGGAATATTAATTTTAACTAGCATGATAGCTGCACCTGGCGAGGGTGACAACACGAGTGTTTCTTTTGCAATCGGGGGACTTGCCTATTATGTTAGTGCAGAGGAGAGAAAGAGCGAATGTGAATTGGTAACTAAGGCTTTTACCAAAGCATTAGAAAAATCTAACGATGAACAAACAAAAGCTTTTCTTATCCGCATGCTTCAAATAACTGGCAGAGACGATGTTATTGAAACAATGAAAAAATATGCTCAATCTAAAGATCTTTACGAGGAGGCTATCAACGCTCTATCTTACATCAATACTCCAGCCAGCAGAGCTGCAATCATTGAAATCGAACCTAAAGTAAGAGACAAAAAGGTGATTGCACAAGTAGCAGGAGAGAGAGAGATTACAGAGCTAACACCTCTTTTAATTGAGTGGTATTCTATCGACGAACCTCAACTACACAAAGCTGTCACTCACGCACTCTCTAAGATGAGCGATGCAGCTGCATTTGAATTATTAGCTGAAAATGCGGCAAAAATAGGTTATAGCTATGACGATTACGAAACAACTGCAGCATTTATGCTTTCGCTAAAGAATCAACCTATCAAAGTTGCAAAAAAATATGCTTCAAATATCCAGTCTGCATCTAAAAACGCAGCAATTAGAGCACAGGCAACAGCTATAGTGTTAAAAGCTAATGAGAAAAAGAGCGCGAAACTAGTAGCAACAACCATAAGTGACGACTCTCGTGTTTATCGCAACAATGTATTGGATCTTTGCTGCCTATACGATAAAGAGGAGCTTGCAAAGCTATTAATCAGCAAATTTAACAAATACAACACTCAAACTCAAAACGACATTATCAATTGGTTTAAAGAGAGAGGTATCGAAAGTGCTATACCTACAGTTGCTCAATGCCTAACATCTGACGATGCCGATCTTCGCAAAGATGCAATGGCTTATATGGTATCAATTGGCAGTGACGAATCAATCGCTACAATGTTGTCGCTTTTAGAGAGTGACGATGCAAGCATTGTTAACGATATGACCAATGCAATGCTTTGGAGCGACAAGAAAAACTTTGGACAAGCAGTTAACAATGCTAGCCAAGTTGGCAAAATAGCTACTTTAGACTTCTTGACTAAACGCAAAGTTGCCGAGATGGTGCCATTCATAAATGAGAATCTAGAAAATAGCGACGATGAAATTCAAGATTTAGCATACAAAGCACTTGTAAACTGCGCTACAGCTAAAGATATCGACAATCTATTTGTGATGATTAACAGCGTAGACAACAAACATCTTCCATACGTTCAAAAAGCGATTGGCCTACAACTTGCAGATATGCCAACCGACAAGGCACTAGGTTATATCAAAAAGAATAGCTCAAAAGTTGACAAAGAGAAACTAATTATATTATACTCTTACATTCCAACAAAAGAAAGCGTGGCAACACTTCGCACCCTTTACAAAAACGAAAAAGGGGGAGTTAAAAAGGCTGTAGCTACCGCACTTATCAACTGGAGCAACACTGATGCTCTCGATGATATCTACACGGTTGCAGCAGATAGTGAAATGGGTTCATTAAACAAAGCAGCTGTTCAAAATAGCATTTCATTAATCAACAAAAGCACCATGACTGATGTGCAAAAATTCTTAACTCTAAGAAGATTAATGAGCACAACAAACGACACAAACCTACAAAAGCAAATTATCAGCTCAATAGGCGCATGCAACACATTTAATGCACTTGTATTTGTCGCTCCATACATGGATAATGAAACACTCGCTCAAGATGCAGCAACTGCTGTATACACCATTGCACTTAAAGACAAAAACTACCAACGCTACGGAGCAAATATTGAAGCTATGCTAACCAAATTCTCTGAAATTCGCACTGGTGGCGATGCTGGCTACGAAAGACAAGCGGTTGCTGATTATATCGCTGCTGCACCTAAAGGAGAAGCTGGTTTTGTTGAGATGTTTAATGGTGAAACCCTTGACGGATGGAAAGGGTATGTTGCCGATCCTATTCCACGCTCAAAAATGAGCAAAGCTCAACTTAGCAAAGCACAAGCTAAGGTTGATGCAACTCTTAACGAAAGTTGGGTTATCAAGGATGGTGAACTACACTTTACTGGCCACGGCAGCAACCTTTGTAGCGATAAAATCTATGGCGACTTTGAGATGTACGTTGACTGGAAAATCTATTACGAGAACGAACAATCAAGACGCGATGGCGATGCTGGAATATATCTAAGAGGAGCACCACAAGTGCAAATTTGGGACACTTGCCGTGTAAATGTTGGCGCACAAGTAGGTTCAGGAGGACTTTACAACAACACCAAAAACATAAGTAAACCTCTAGTTATGGCCGACAACAAAATTGGCGAATGGAACACATTCTACATCAAAATGGTAGGCGAAAGAGTAACCGTATATCTTAACGGACAACTCGTAACCGACAATGTTATTTTAGAGAACTATTTCGACCGCGGAATTCCAATCTTCACCGAAGAACAAATAGAACTACAAGCTCACGGCTCACTTGTTGCATATCGCGATATCTACATCAAAGAGCTCGAAAAAGTTGAACCACTTAAGCTAAGCGCAGCAGAGCAAAAAGAGGGATTCAAACTACTATTTGACGGCATTTCAATGAACGAATGGCAAGGAAACACAAAAGATTACGTCGCTGAAAACGGAACTATCACACTATATCCTAAAAATGGCGGTGGTGGCAACCTTTACTCTAAAAACGAGTATAGCAACTTTGTATTGAGATTTGAATTCCAACTTACAGATGCCGCAAACAATGGACTTGGAATCCGCACTCCACTTCAAGGCGATGCCGCTTATGTTGGTATGGAACTTCAGATTCTTGACAACGAACATCCAGTATATAAAGACCTAAGCATCTATCAATATCATGGTTCGGTTTATGGGGTAGCTCCATCTAAACGCGGCTTCCTTAAACCAACTGGTGAGTGGAACGTTCAAGAGGTTATTGCAAATGGTGATCAAATAAAAATCACCCTCAATGGCGAAGTGATTCTAGACTGCAACATCCGCGAAGCAAGCGAAGATGGTAAAGCAACAATCGACGGCCAATCACACCCTGGACTTCTAAACGAAAAAGGCTACTTAGCCTTCCTAGGTCACGGCTCAAAAGTAAGCTTCAAAAACATAAGAATTAAAGAGCTGAAATAAAATTCATCTTCCTATAAATAGGGTAGAATAACGAAAAGTTATTCTACCCTATTTTGTTTTTGTAGGAAAATGATTAACGGGGGGGGTCGTTACGACCCCTGCCGTCCGCAAGGACAGTCCAGATCTCCACATCGCCACCGCCCGTTAAAAGCACTTTTGCGTAGCAAAAGTGCAGGGTGGCGTAGTGTTAAAAAACTCAACCTTTAAGCGATAGATTGAGTTTTTTAAGGTAGAACAATAGTGTTGTTATTGGTGAGGTATTTTTTTGATATCTTAAACTTATTTCTTTTTATTTTCTTACAAACGTGAGCTTTAGCTCATGCGGTGAAAGCCGCTAAAGAAACAAAAGTCGCTAAGAATTCAGCTTAATCCCATTTAATATTAAAATTTTTGACTACTTTTGCAGATTATATATAAACCGATTTGATTTGACACAAACATCAGAAAATAGTAAACGAATTGCTAAGAACACATTAATGCTCTATTTTAGAACATTTGTAACAATCATTGTTGCTCTATACACCTCTAGAATTGTTCTTGAAACTCTAGGTGATATTGATTTTGGAATCTATAATATTGTTGGTGGAGTTGTTATTCTGTTCTCATTTATTCAAGGTGCTATGACTGCTGCAACTCAACGCTTCTTAAATTTTGAGATGGGGTGTGGCACTCCTGCCTCGGTAAATCGGATTTTCAGCATGAGCCTTACAGCTCATATTATCATCTCACTCTTTGTGCTGTTTCTTGGTGAAACAATAGGTTTATGGTTTATTAACAACAAACTAAACATCCCTGCCGATAGAGAGATTGCACTAAATTGGGTGTATCAATTTTCTCTACTCACAACTTGCGTAAGCATTATAAGAGTTCCATATCATGCAACGATTGTAGCGCATGAGAATATGGATTTTTACGCCTATATTAGCATCGTTGAGAGTGTATTGAGGCTACTTATTGTATATATGCTTGTTGTATTTGCTGCCGACAAGCTGATTATGTATGCAATTCTCACCTTTGCAGTTTCGCTTATAACAACTATATGTTATGCCCTATATAGTCGATATCACTTTAAGAGTAGTAGATATAAGTTTTTCTGGGATGGAGCACTCTTTAATAAGCTCATCTCTTTCTCGGGATGGAGTTTACTGGGTGGAGCTGCTAATGCTGGCTCGTCGCAGGGTGTTAATATCATTATTAACATATTTTTTGGAGTAACCGTTAATGCAGCTGTTGGCGTTGCAACGCAAGTTCAAGCCGCTGTTGCATCATTTATGTCAAATTTTCAAACCGCATTTAACCCTCAGCTTGTAAAATCGTATGCACAAGGCGATCACAACTATTTCGTTTCGCTAATCAACCAAACTGCCAAACTTTCGTTTTTCTTGATTGCCATGCCAGCTATACCATTGATTGTTTGTGCAGAGCCTATATTGACTCTTTGGCTAGTAGACGTACCTGATTACGCTGTTCGATTTACTCAATTCACAGTATTGTTTATACTACTAGAATCGCTCTCAACACCTCTTTGGACCTCCGTTCAAGCGATAGGCAAAATCAAAGAGTATCAGATTATGATGTCAATAATCATAGCTATGAATATCCCTATAACCTACCTTCTATTCTGGCTAGGTTGTGAGCCTACTGTTGCTATTGGTGTAAGGGTCTGCATTAGCTTAATTAGCTGCTTTGCTCGATTATTGTATTTGAGCAAAATGATTGTATTTCCACTTGGGGCATTTATAAAAAGAGTGTTGCTTCGCTCCTTGTCATTGGCTGCTTTATTGATTATAGTCGCGTACTACATTAATATGCATACAAACCTCTTTGTTGCAGTACCCTTAATTGTTCTGGCAAACGCAGTATTAATTTACATTTTAGGTTTGACAAAAGGGGAAAGAAGATTTGTATTGAAATTTGCACAAAAGAAGGGGTAACTTTAAGAGTTTAAATTCTCCTCAAAAAGATGTCTCATTATCTCTATCTGGATTGATGGATTCCATTTTGAATCTATCTCTTTGTAACACTCTTCTCTTGTATTGTCTCTATCAATTTTAGTAGTTATCCAGTTAGCGATATTTGTCGTTAAGGATATTGTGTTGTCACGTTCAAAATAGGTACCTGTTACACCCTCTCTTATCGCTTCAAATTCGGGCATTTGCCATTTAAAATCATCATGAGTAATCACTGGACAACCATACATCAAGGAGTGCATCGCAGTAAGCCCAACATTACCTGGAGAGACACATAAGTCAGCATTATAGAGCAGCTCTGAAATGGTCGTTTCGTCGTGACAAGAGCCATAAAACCAGATATTCTCAAATAAATTTAGCTCTTTAGCCATAGAAACCAAAGAATCACACATCACCCCATCACCAACTAATGTTAAATTTAAGTTGATACCATCTTTTTTCAACATTTTCATTGAAAATAGAATCATATCTAATCGTTTTACCTGAGTTAACCTACCTATAAAGATTAGATTTTTATTATCATTCTCAAAATGAGACTTGTAAACATCTGTTTGCTTCAACATCTTTCTAACCTCAATTTGCGTATCGTAATCGAGCGAGTTGTATATGACACACACCTTATGTGGAGCAATACCTTTGCCGATTAATAAGTTTCGCGCATATTCACCATACACCATATAAACACTGCTCACCCACATCATATATCGAGTAATAAGATACCTTAACCCTCTCTCTTTGCCATAATAACCATGCCCCCATAATATTAAACGCTTTCTAGGGTGAAGCTTCAAGTACAACCATGCCAAATAGTTAGAAAAATACCTTACATCTCCAACCATTACATATAGCTTGTAGTTTTTTGACAATATCTTATCCCATAGATTGGTTTGAAAGCACAAATCCTTTTTTGTAAACAGGTGATTTTTAAGATACCCTTTCATATTTTTGAGCAATGAAAGATTCATCTGTTTGATTCCATCTTTAGGCACTGGCGATCCAACATAAAAGTCACAATTCAAGTCGTTACTCATCCTAACATATATGTTCTCTCGATACAAGGGAGCTCCATTTAATAGAACACAAATTTTATTTGACCCCTCAGGTGTATTTTTCATATCACTTATTCTGTTATTGGTTTAATGTTACTACGATTTTATTCGCACTAAAAATTCAAACAGTAATATAGATGTGTTTAACAGCCTAATTTTAAACCTTTGAATAGGCATATTTTTTATATTTATCGGATATAAAGAAGTTGATTTTATTGTTTGCATAAGCTGCTTTGAAAGCTCTCTGCTTTTATCAACCCTACATAGTTTGTTATAACACGCTGATATTAATTCATAAATTTTATAATTTAAAATAGGTGAAGTTTTATAATCAGTGGCTCTGTTTTTAATATCTGTTTCAAATTTAACAATAGAGTCAATCATCTTTTCAACTCTTACACCATCCCACGATCTACTAGCACTACCCTCTCTAACATTTACGATATAGAAATAAATATCTGACAGATAGATATAGCTAGCATAGTGTTGTGCTAATCCAAAAAAATAGGAATCTTCATTATTTTGAATTCCCTCTACAAATCGAATATTAAACCTATTTAGAAACTCTCGATTATAGAAACTCCCCATAACAGACCCCCTAGTGTAACCATGTCGCAAAAACAGCTCGTTTGATGCAATCTTGCTATTTTTTAAGATTGAATTATACTCGTAAAGTTTTTTTTGCGGTTCATTACTATTTGTCGCGTAACATAGTATAATATCACACCCATTATTAGCTTCAAGGACTGCCTTTTCAAGAGCTTCGGGCTGTAGAAAATCGTCACCATCTAGAAATACGACCCAACTTCCACATGCAACCTCTAACCCCAAATTACGTGCAGAACTAACTCCTCCATTCTCCTTGTGAAACACCTTTATCCTTGAATCACACTTAGCATACTTATCGCATATTTCTCCACTTCCATCACTGCTTCCATCATCTATGAGTAATAGCTCAAAATTATTATAAGATTGCGACAAAACAGAGCGTAGACACTCGTCTAAATACGCCACAGTATTATATACAGGTATGATAATAGAGATTAACATTGCTATTTATTTTGTAATATTTCACGATACTTCACATCCAATTTAAACGGAGCTGCTTTTAATAGCTCTTTTTGCAGAGATAACAAATCAAGATTAATCTTAGATAACTCTTTGTGTTTTTCAAAAAAGGCTTCTATTGAACTTCGTTGTTTTAATATGTCATCTATGTTATCAAATCCTTTATAAGGAGTTATGTTTACAGAGCTAAAATAATCTTCAAATTTAAATCCATCTCCCAATAATATAGAGTCTTCAAACCATAGAGCCGCAACACCATACGCTTGAGCAACTATTATTCCGTGTAACGATGAAGATAAAATATAGGAGCATTCTACGACACTATCAATAGTTCTTTCTATATTATTTGTATTTAGATTTATTATTGTATAGTGGTTAGAGTAGAGAGCATAATACTTTTCATACTCACTATAGTGTGGTATTATTCCTACTTTCCCTGTTTTTTTTATCTGAGGATTGTAAATCAATGGCAATAATAGAGCTGGGTCACCATAAACTTTAGGTGCGTTTAATCCCAACTCTTCTAATCGACTTGAAGTACACTTGCCCCTAACTGCTGTAAATACACCACTTGTTACAACATCGTCTTTATACATAAAACCTGTTCCCCAAGCTATTGTTTTATGATTAGACTCTTTTAAAATTGAACCAACCGCCAATAACACTTTACGTTTACACCTAAAGCTCAAAACTGCCATTAATGCAGATATTGGTTTTCTACGACCTAGTAAAACATAAGCTCTAATAAAATATTGTTTAAGTGTTGGGAATGCAAGTTTAACCTTTATACCTGAGAGATGCTCTATTATATAAGGGCTCGCTTCATCTCCAAAGTTTCCTTGTGCATTATTCCACCACAATAAATTGATTTTTTTACCCATTTTAAATAGTATAAACAATGATTACATCAGATACCTCTGATTATTAATCAATTGTATAAGATCCAGCATTTTCAATTATATCCACAACCTTAGCCATAATTTTCTCTTTGTTATAGATGTTTTCCATAACCTCTTTTGAGGATATACGCACTGTCTCTAGGTTGTTTTCATCTTTACAGAAATCTATTGCCTCTCTGAATTTGAGTGCTATATCGTTTATGTCATTGGGATTTGCACAAATTCCTAGGTTGTACTCTTCGATAATCTCTCTACCTGCACCCCTAATTACCCCAAAGATTGGTTTTCCTGATTTTAGGTAGGATTGCAGCTTGTATGGTTCGGTTTTGGAGATACCTTTGTTGCCTATCAAAGGTAGCAACAACACATCGCTTTGATTTAGGATATCTAACATGTGAGACGCTGGATATTTACCATGAAAAATCACCCCTTTCAGCCCCATACCTTCGGCTAATGATGCCACACGAAGCCTAACTGAGCCATCACCCACAATATTCAATATAGCAATATCATCAATACCTGAAAGCTTCCATGCTTTAATCACTTTGGTTAAATTCTGATATTTTGAGATATTACCTGTAAATGTGAAGTTAAACTTCTCTTTATTGAGAGTTAAATAGCTTTTTATGTTCTCGCCATCAGGCGACCAGTTAGGAATATAATCTATCGGAGCAGACGAATATTTAGCAATTGGCTCAGCAAATCGCTTGCTTGAGACAAGTATTCTATCTGCATTAAGATAAACTCTTTTTATAATTTTATTTACAAGGGTGGTTACTGGATATATTTTTTTAAAACCGTAGGTATACACCGCATCTGGCCAAATATCAAATGTCCAGATAATAAATGGAATATTGAATTTTTTCTTTATAGCTAAAGCGGGCAATGCAATACTCAATGGACCTGTTTGATATGCAAAGACAATATCAAAATCACCGCCAATTTCGCGTGCAATCTTAGAACCCTCTTTTACAAACTTATAATAGTTTTTTAGCTTGTCGGTGATACTATCATAATACCCTTCAACCACATTAAATCTGTGAATCTTGATTTTCCCCCAGTACTCGACTGAATATCCATTGTTTTCATATCCATCAAAAAGCACACCCATAGGATATGAGGGGTATTGTGTTAACACCTCCACTTCATATCCATGATTTGATAATTCGCTTACGAAATCGTTTACTAATCCGTTTTCTGGATAAAAAACCTCAGTAACAATGAGAATTTTTTTCATTGACGCTTGTTGTATGGTTAATTAGAATTTTAATCATTAGTGTCCGTTAAACTCTTGGGGAAATTTGCTCTGCCGCCTGCTTTTACCCTAAAATGAGATTCTAAAGTACAAGGAGTACTCCGCGAACT
>JAWXTQ010000041.1:0-14624 GCA_044433405.1 Rikenellaceae bacterium | reverse complement strand
GCGTATAGGGCTCAGTTGAGCTTTTGTAGCTGCCATGACGAATAATCTCAGGTTCAATACCCAGTTTTTCGAGACTCCCTTTAAAGAAATAAGACTCCGCAGCCAAGCCAAGCCATTGTAACTCTCCCGTTGGAGCTAACAACACTTTGTCAGCTGCGCTAGCTAAAAAATAGCTGCTGTGTGTATAGATGTCAGAGTAACACACAACCCCCTTTCCGCTAAGCTTAAATTTTATTATTGCTCGTCTAATCTCATTAATTGTCGAAGTCTCTAAAATTTGCATAGAGCTTAAATCGAGATATATTCCCGAAATATTTGGATCAGATGCTGCATTCTCAATTCCATTTAGAAGAGATAACAGAGTTGTCGATCTCTTAATGTCGAGTGTCAGAGGGTTAATCTGAGTTAGTGCATTAGTTGAGGCATCTTCAACAATCGTATTTGTCAAAGTGATTTTAAGCACACTTCCATTTTTGTATGTAACACTAGATGGTTCAAGTATTGTAGAAACCGCCCCTACCATAAAAATAGAGCCTATAATAAATATTAGAGAGCTTGCCAAAATAGCCACAAGGCAGGCAATTACCATCTTAAAAAAGATTTTCATGCTTCAATAGTGATTAATAATTAACACCGATAACGACAAACATTCCTTAGCAATATTTATCGCGTAATTGGGTGTAAAGATAGTAATAATATCCATACGCACAAACTCCATCAAACTCACCCCTGCCTCTGCTTTTGTTTTAGATTTAATTGCTAGCCATGAATTATGCAACGTGCCAGAATTTAATGATTTTTTAAATAATTTACTCATAATCATATAGTTATATGGGTTGATAATCTTAAAAAACATTTGCGAAAGTTGGTGTTTTGGTTATGGTGTTTAGTTTCAGGTACTTATGTATTTAATGGTTGTTTTGTATGGGCGAAAAACTTTCGCAAATGTTGCTTTTGTAGAAATCTTTTATTACATTTGCGAAGATTGTAAAAATGAGCACACTTAACCACCTGATAATCAATGGTTATTTTTGTGCTAAATTAGATAAATTTTCGCAAATGTCAAAAAGTGAATGCGTCAAAGGTAGATTTGCGAAAGTTTTTAATCGTTAGTTCTTTGATATTTAAATACATACATATTTTAGAGTCCATTTTCTGTCGAAAATGACATGTAAAAACAGGTACATTTGCGAAAGTTTTAAGCGGAGTGCCTTAAATTACTGCAATGCGGTATGTTGTGAAATATTAGTGGCAAGAGGTAAATTTGTAAATCAGTGAAAATCAGTGTGATTTTCACAACTACTGCATACGCGGTATTGAAACATTACATCCGTCTCGTCGAAAGTTATGCTCTTGTCAGATTTTCACAACTACTGCATACGCGGTATCGTAGTAGTAATTTGAAATTGAGTTAGAGAGATTGTTGTTTGAAATGCTATATTTTATGTAATCATAATTTGGATTGTTGAAATTTTTAGATTATATTTGCTAATACCTAATAAAACAATAAGCGAATGTTAAAAATATATGAATCAATAGGCAATTTCCAGTGTGTTGAAATAATAGCAACAATCACTCCGATTCGAAAAATCGAAAAGCTTGAGGGTTGGCTAGGTGCGCACATACGTAACTTGTTGCTTGCAGCAACAAGTGAAGTGGTGTGTGAAAGTGGTGGTACGTTGATGGATGAGATAAATCATTTTCCGATAGAGGACGCTGCTCACCCTTGGTACAAGGAGCTAAAATGCGGATTTCCTAAAGGGTATACAATAAAAGTGTTATCGCCAAATCAGAGTAGCTATAGGCTTGATATTGGGTGTGATGAATCGATTGAATTCTCTGTTACCCTTATTGGATCGCTCTCTAAATATGCCTCAAAGATGATTAGGGCGATAGAGATATTTGCTGAGCGCGGAATTTTATCTCCTATGGAACTTGAGATTAATGCGGTTAATCAGTACTCTATGTTAGAACTATTATACGAGCTACGAGAGTGTGATTTAATAGCTATTGATTTTGTGACACCGCTCTTACTAGCTAAAAGTAAAAGTGTTACACCCAATTCCATTCAAAGCAAAATGAATGGGTTTGTGTCTATGTATCAATTGGTTATGGTAGCAGCTAATCGACTCTTTAAGATGGCAGCATTGTATGGTGACTTTAAAGTAAGTACAGAAGATATCTCAGAAGCAATAGAAGAGCTAACCTCTATTGCAAGTGGGATTACACTGCAAAGTTGCAACCTTAGTCGAGTAGTGTTGTCTACATTGAAAAAAAGAGCCACCAAAAACGCGATGGTCTTTGATGGCTTAATTGGCGAAACTCAGTGGAGAGGTGATATAGCACAACTCTATCCACTCCTTAAGTTCTGCTCATACATCTCACTTGGAGAAAACGTAGTGTATGGAATGGGAGATTTTAAAGTTCAGAAAGTTGACCATATCCCACATTCGTTTTAGCTCCTATTCCTACTTCGCTTAGTATGTATTTGAAAAGGCTGATTTTATTGACAGTGGTGAACTCTACACTCTCAATTACTGAATTATGCAACTTGAGACGGAACTCAATAGTGCAACCTGATGCAATCTTCAAGAAAGTTAGAGGGGTGGGATTCTTTAGAGGATTTTCATTATGTGGGGTGATTGAGTCTTTATCTAATATTCGCCCGTTACTATTTGCTTCTACAATTACAGCATCAAAGAATATATCACGTTTGTAGATAGATTTTGATGTGTATTTGGTGTTGTCATGCTTAGCATTTTCACCAAATATATCAAATAAGAGAGCATTCTTGTTGATGCTATCTTTGTTAAAGCCTATGCTTTCTGCCCATTCGTCAAAAAACTCTAAAAAATAGTCACTGAGTACGCCTTTAACTGATGAGCCATACACGATAGGCATACCTGTAGTATAGTCAAAGTGCATACCAAGTTTAAACTCTCCCTCTATTCCCATTTCGTGATTAATCCCAATTCCTGTTATAAGTCCAGGATAATCAACTTTCATTCGAAATGATTGTTCAAGATTAGAACAGTTATATATATTGCTAATATTACGGTGTTCTATAATTTTGTTATTACGTACTTCTATTACATCCTTATTATCCCCATGTTTAATGTTTGTGTAGACGATTTTTTTTGTGGAACCAATATCGGGTCCTATGCTAAAATAATCTTTATAGTATTTTTTACATATATTCATCATGATCTAATCGTTGTTTAGTTTATATGTGCGAATTACAAGTTTTAAAGCAATGGCGCAGTGTATGATGGCATCACGTATCTCATTCGAGTTAATTCTGATGGCGTAATTATTCATTAGCGTTCCATCATTATCGGCTATATTCTCAAAACAATTTAAATATGGAGATCCCTCGAAGTTGATCATATTAGAGATGATACCTAAAATCTTCTGTGTCTCAGATAGTTCATCTGAAGTGCTGGATCTACGATACATTGCAAGTGTTGGTAAAAGTCCTGACATTGCAATAGAGACACTTAATGCTGCCACCTTACCATTGTATGTCGATGGTATTTCATTGTTTTCAATAATACTACTAACAGAACTGTTGGCGATGGGGATTAGTGCGCTAATCTTTTTTTTGTCAATCATAGTGGTAGTCTTTAGAGTTTCTTAAATTTACAATAACCATATCCAATTGTTGCATTAGCTCCGATTTGAATAGTTAACTCATTATTGTTAAGTGCATTTTCTAATACATTGCCTGAGGTAATATCATTAGAGATTAATAATGTGCCAAAAATGGCTTCAGATGGGATATACTGTTCATACCACAGATTCTTACTCTCGCCATTGTCTAAAACATTACGTGCAATAATTGGAAGCTCTAAATCACTGCAATATTGTGTAAATTCTGCGACGGTATCTACAGCTCTTATATTGCTTAACCCATTCTTTATTTGATCTGATGTGATAGTGATGCCTAATGCAGCAGCTTTTTCTGTGAAGCAATTAAGATATTGTTCGCAATACACTAATTCGTATAGGGTTTCATGTTTTTGACGAGGAAGAAATAGTAGATGTGCATCAAAAAAGAGCGTTTGACCTTTGCTATACTCTTTGTTGTTATCCTCTGACGGAATTTTGTCGCTACCAAAGATTTTTTTTCTCACTGCACCATCAACACGAATGCCATTACAACAAAATTCATTAATTGCACCTTTTAGTGAACTTGAGTTAATACAAGGAATGCCAGTTAAAGCATCTCTTTGGATAGATTTGTCGATAATCCCAAATGAGGTAGCACCTTCATCTCCTACGTGTAGGTTGGTTTTGTTCGTGATAAGCCATGCTGATTTAAGTGGCTGTTGAGGTGTTTGTTTTTCTGTGGTTGTTGTTTGTTCACACATAACTGTTTTATTTTTGATTATTTAATTTCACATTTATTATAGCCTATTTGAAAGAAACAAGCTTTGCTTTCGATAGCTTCCGCAAAAGAATCGGCTTTGCCTTTCTCTTCGGCTTCATTTTTCTCATTAAAATAGAATACTGACCCACGCTTAAAGAGTGAATAGCGATCACTTCGGTGTAAATAATTAGAGGTTTTACCCTGTTTAGGGGTTCTGTTATATTGAGTGGTCTCAGCAACAGAACTTACTAAGAATGTAAAGGGCGTATTCTCTGAAATTGCGTAGATATAGTCGTTATTGTCAATGAATGTGTCAGCAAGTAATACAACACTAGGTTTATTACTGCTTTTAATAACATTGTTAAACTTGTTAGGCTCTTTTTCACCATCAGCTAGTTTTGAAAATGTTATAGCGAACTTTGACGAATCACCTCCTAGCTCAGCAATTGAAGAAGAAGGAATGGCGGAATCGTCGGTTATAGTGGCGTAGAAACAGAATTTGCATCCATTTTTAAGTTTGTATGACACCTGTTTGAAAAGCGCGTTATCGCCAGTTTTTCCAGTTTTAATGTCTCTGTTTATGCCTACTCTTGTGTCCTTAGTGAACACCTTGTCGTAAGAAACAAACCCTCCATCCTCAAGATACAGTAATCCTGAAACTCTTTCTGTTTTACCTGAGTATTGTTTGTCTGTGCCTTTAGCTTTAAGGCTCTCAATATATGGTATTTGAATGTTATTTGTGTTGTTGTAAACAGCAGTATTTTCTGTACTTGGAAAACTCACCTTTAATCCATAATCAAGAGGTGTAGGCATTAATAATTTGCAGTTATGCTCAATGTAACATGGGCTAATAGAGTTGATAACCCCAAATTTATTTTCTTTATAATCTTGATTTACTTTAAAGCCAGTTGGCCCTATAAGTGCTTCAACTTTATCTTTAGCACCATTCTTGATTTTGTTTTCTGTCAAATCAAAACAATCGCTACTGTTTTTTAATAACACAAAACGTAACATTCCAAGCAGAGAAGTCTGTTGTGGAAATTTGTTAGATTCAACAATGTAGCTACTCCATTTATCCTCTGGGTGACTAGGATTGCCATGCTTATCCCTAGTTGAGATACTGAAAGATCTTTCACCGCCAAAAAAGAACGCCCCTATTGGCTCTAATGTTATTTTGTATATACTCATCATTTTACTTTTTCTCCGTTAATAAATTTTGCTATTCGCAGAATACTATAGATAGAACTTTTTTTGTTAGTATCTAATAAATTATAAATGGTTTTAACTTCATTAATATAATCATTTTCTGCGGTCTTTTTCTCTCCAAGCCCTATGAATTTTTCGAAGAATGCATGTAGTCGAATTTCGTTGTCTTGGGAGATCTTCAGTAGCTCTTCGTTAGCTCTTAATTTGTGTGATACTTGGCTCACTAGGTTCTCGTCATTACTAAATGAAATCAGATTCTCGAAAGATGTTTTTAGCAATTTGTTAAACTTGCTAATGTCGAATTCAAGCGGTGAACCACTGTGTTTACGCAGTTGTACTACAATGCGGTTCTTCTCATTTTCTTCGAATTTATCATCGTTTTTTGCAATGTCAAATAATAGGTGTCGTGCTACTCCAGAAGATTCGTAAAGAGGATATTTGTAGTATGAAATAGCAACACCATACGACATTGTTGTTTTAATGTTTGTTATACCTAAATCTTGTTCAACAGTGTTCTGTACGGTTTCGTATTTTTTGTCAATTTCATCAATTAGAGTGAATACATTTCTGGTTTTTGTCTCTGTTTTGTCTTCTGTTATTATATTAATGGGTTTGGAAACGACTGGACAAATAAACAGCAAATCATCGCCACCAGCATATATTGGTTGTCCACCATATTCTGTTACTAAATCACTCGCAGTTTTGCCAAAGTCTAGTAACTTTGCAGAGACAGTCATTAGCTCACCATCTTTCAAACTGGCGATAACTTTTCCCATATTATCTCCATCTGCTTGCACAATACAGAAATAATTCTGGTACGATTGGGTTGTATTATCAGAGATGTATTTGTTTGTTTTCTCGTCGATCTCCTGTGAGTAATCGGCAATCTCATTGTAGGTTTCATCGCTTTTTCTTTGTTTAGAAATATCTCTCGCAAGTTCGTTGCTACTCTTCTTGATATTCTCAGACATTTCATTTGGCACTATCTCATAAGCCGATATTTCACGTAGGGTTTTAATGTTGAATTCTTCCCCATCAAATGCATGACTATAAAGTTTAGAATAGCCTCCTGTCATTAAAAGGTTCAATACTTTTGTTCGGGAAGTGCTATCTTCTCGCCTATTTATAAGTTCTAGCGCATCGAGTTCTTTGTTTAGTTTTAAAATTATATTAGATTCAGTCTCAGTCTCAGTTACATTCTTATTCTCTTGTCGAGTGTGTTGCACTCCCATGATATTAAAAAAGTTGCCGAGGTCATCCTCTGTAATTGAATTAGTACTAGAAGTAATATCTGTGGATAAGGCTTTTAGACTCTCTGAAATTATCTGAGATATGTTTAACTCTTTATTTGACTTGAAAAATGCTCTGTCAGGGAAGAGTCCAATACCTGGTTTTTCACTCTCTTTAGGTTTTCTTAGTGAGAGCAATTCTACATTATTTTCCTTTGTTTTTTGTCCAAGTGCATTAATAATAATTTTAGTCATAAGGTGCGAGAAAATAAAGCTCGCACTCCACAAGTGCCTCGGCTTTCTCATGAGAGAAAGCGTTGATATGATTGGTCCTATGTTTATTGCTGTGTATTTATTCATTTGTAGGTAAATTTTAAATAAATAGAATTGATACTACTCTATTACCAAGTATGTTTCTCCAATTATGATCTCTAGGTATGAATTTCCATTCGTATTCTTCATCTCTTAATAAATCGTTTCTTCCTTCAAAAATTCTTATTCTGTTTTCCTCCTCAGACCAGAGGTATTCACTAAATCCATCTATTAATTCTTTGTAATCGATCGTGTGGGGATTTACTTCTAGTTCTAAAGGTATGCCTCTACCAGTACACTCAAATGAGTATCTGATATTGCCGTGCGTATTTATATGGTTAATCAGTTCATCCTTTATGGAATGGTTAATTAGGATATAAATACTCATTAGATCTCCAATTTTGACAGGCTTGAAGATGATGGGAGATGGAATTCTAGTTATTTTATTTTGCTCGTTATCATTAATGTTTGTTATATTTACAATATGTTTCCCTTGTATAAGTGCCCTATTGTCAACCCTTAGGTATTCAAATTTATCCATACAACCAAGTAAAGCTCTTCCAAAATAATGGGTATTAGGGTTTTCTACCAACATTTGTTCTAGTCTGTATAATCTGAAGTGTTCTTTGATAGCTCTTTTTTCCCACGTAGTATGGATGTTTCCGTAGTTGTTTAAATAATGGTATAGATATGATTTGATATACCTATTGCTATTTGGATTCCCTCTTGTGTAGTTAATGCCTGATTTAAGACATTTCCAGTAAAAGTCAATAGTCTTAAAGAGTTCTGAAATTTGTTTGCTTGTGCTGTCATTATTGTTAACTCTAAATTCTAAAATAGCACTATCTTCATCAAATAATTCATGGGGGTTAAATTTCTGGTGTTTCCCATTTACACTTGTTACAATAAAACTACCAAACCCTTTTGATGAGCGTTGTCCAAAATTGGTAGTGCCAAAAAATTTCACAATATTATCCTCTATGAGGTTTGTGATTTCTTTGTTGTCAGCAATTACAATCAGCTTTATTTGTTTATGCATAATTAAATTACACAGATCATTTCTGTTTCGTTTGCCACCCATATTGCTAAGTATAAGAGGAAAATCAACTAATCTATCATTGTGAGTTGTTTTTGTGTAGTATTTTGCATCTCTGTAAACCTCTGTGAGTTTTACATCTATTAAATCGTTAATGTTTGATATTATCTTTAACTTGTATTTGTATAAATTCTTTGCTTCTAATTCTGATGCTTTAGAGTGATTGTGCTTTTTGATAAACTTATCCAGTTTAGGTTTTACCTCCGAAGCACGTAGTGTTGCACCTTCTTGCGTTGCTTGAAAATGCAATAGGGGGGTGTGTTGTTTTAGGGTGATTTTAAGTCTATGTATCATAAATCAAGTAGTTTTATTTGGTTTCTTCGTCACTTTTTTTGTCACTTTTTTTTGCTCGATCTTCGTCTTCCAATTTCCATTTACGCTTTCGATCTTCATCTTCAATGGTTATTTTGCGAGCTCTGTCTTTGTCTTCTAACTTGAATTTGCGCTCCCTGTCTTCATTTTCCAATTTCCATCTATGTTCACGGTCCTCTTTGTCGTATGCAACTTTGGCGGATTCTCTTGCGTGTTTTTCCTTCAAAGCCTCTTGTTGTAGATCGTGCTCTTTTTCTTGGTTGATCCGTCGTTGTACTCCAATTAAGCTGATTATTAATATTGCAATAATAGTCGCAATAATTACTAAGTAGGCAATTCCCATGTAAGGCATTAGTCCAAATTCAACTCCGTAGCCACTAGCGATTGAGATTGATAGAGATAATGTCATAAGGACATATAGAGACCATGTGCCCCATTTTAAGATTTGTTTTAATTCTTCCATGATTTTATAATTTTCGTTTAATGTTTCGTTTTATAATCCACAATGCAATTAATGCTAAAATAGTCGTGCCGACAACAAGGATAGCTTGCCAATATAGTTCCCAGTGAGGACCATTATCCAGTGTTTTCTCGTTGTTCATTCCGTAAAATCCTGTTAACACTGTTGCAGGAATAAATATTGTTGCCATAACCGTTAGTAGTGTCATTTCGCTATTAGTTCTTCTGTCTGATTTGAGCGATATATGATTGTGTAGCTCTTCTAATTCATTATCCAATTTTTCTATATGTTGCTCTAATTTCATCTCTTTATAGATCATATCATACAACTCTATTCCTTGTTCTTGAGCTGTGATCTCTCGGAAATGAACCTGATTTACAAAGCGGATATATTCTTGGTATAATGAGCTGACTTTATGAGATATACCATCTCTATTAGGCATTTGAAGGTTGCTTAATATTGACACTTCACTTGAGAAACGAAGTACGGATGCTCGTTGAACAAGACACAACTCGGCCATACGTGCGTAGATAGTTTCTACGGTTTTGTATAAGTGTAATTCATAGGGAGCATATGCATTTGAGAGCATCACTATCGAATAGCGAGAAATTCCGTACAGTGATCCCCAGTTCTGCCAACGCTTGTATGTAACACGTGTCATTAACTCTCGTTGCATTTCACGATTTTGGCACATCATGTTGTTGCCATCTATAAAAACATATTTATACCACCATTCAGACATCATAAAATCATCTAGTGGTACACTTTTTATAGGCTTGTTTTCAGACTCTTGTTCTTTATCTTTTGATAAATAAGATTTTATAGTTGATGCTAAAGGAATGTTGCGATACCATGATACTATAAACATTCGATCATCTACGACTGGTTTAACCTCAATATTTGTTGCAACTTGATTTATTAGATCTACTACAAATGATGATGGTGTATTGTGCTTTTTGTTAGTGTAACTTTTGAAATCTTCATAACAAACACCACTATTTAGACCATCAATCCTTAAATATTCTGCTATTTCAGCCCTGCCATTTATATCATCAATGAATGGTGGGTATAATCTTCGGCCAAACTGGTTGATCTTCGTAATATCTTCAGGATCGGTGTGCTTATCGTTTGAAAGATAGAATGACAACACCCCAACACCTGTTGAATATATATTTAGGTTTATTGCATCTGCCTTAAGTACATAAGCCTCCTTAGGGTGTCCTTTGTAGTTGGGTTTTACCTTTATTGTATATGTTACACCACCGTGTTTTGGTTCGACTCTCTCGAAATGTTTTACTAGGCTCTTTTTGTTGGGCGATTCATACAATGTGTGATGTACAAATTCATAGAAATAGCCTTTCTCGTTATAAAGGGTGTCTCTGTCATCATCGCTACTTGCTTCTATGCCAACCCAATTATAGTCATTTGAGAAGTTAATATTGTCAATATCTATTTGCTCACTAAATATCTCACCTTTTGTAGATGGAATTCCCCACTGAAATGGAAACATAAAGATGTGGTAGCTCTCATTCTTTTCGTTGCTAGCTAATGTTGTTATTAGGTCGATTACTTTTTGTTGTAGTGTTGAGTCAATTTTATCTTTCCCTATTCCAACAAAACCATCCTCTCCGCCTCCGCTATAAACCATTTTGTCATTAATGCCATCCATATTTATGATGGCTTCTTTGATGTTGTCGCGGCTTTCGCCATAAAATGTAAATTCACTATCGTTATAAATAAGTATGCTTTTACAGGTGTCTGTAAATTCAATCTTATCTCTGACGGATGCAAATTTGTCTGTAAGAGATTTTATAATTGTTAAATTGCCTTTTTGAATGCTATTAGATATCGATAGCTCCGCCATTTTTTCGTCCTCTGCTGTTATTCCTTGGGCTTTTCTGTCTGCTTCACGTATTTTCTTGATTTGCTCCTGGTTTGCTCCAATATTTAACATCTCAGGAATATATCCTCTATCATTAGCTGCTACGAGTTTTTCATACTCAGAAAGAGATATGTTAACTATCTTTGCGACTTGTTCAAGAGCGGATGGCTTGCTCTCGTTTTCGTTGTGGTGATCAATAAGTGTGTAGTTAATATTACTTGGATATCCCCGTAATTCAATACCATACACATTATACCTGTTTTCATCTTTGTATTCATCGAGTTCTTCGGTATATTTATCTATTGTTGCATCATTCCAAGTAGAGCATTTAGATATGGATTTAACTTTGCATCTGTCAAGAATAGATTTGATAGTCTCCATCTCAAGATCCGCTCCTCCTAATAAAAATATAGATTCATGTTTAGTCTCCATAATATTGAGTAGTATTACATTATTGTTTAGTGTTCTGCAAATATATAAATAAAAAATGTAAAATCAAATATTATTTCAATATCTTTTTGTGTGTTTTCTATTAAATAGCATTTTTAAACCTTGCTTTGATTTATTGCTGTATTCTAATATTTAGTTTCGAATGAGTAGGGACGTGTGTGGTTTTCTATGTAGTTTTTGTGTGAATGAACTTGTTTGGGGTTAATTCGCTAACACTTAGATAGTTGTTGGGAGAATGTGAGGCTTGATGCCCGTTCAAAACATTTGCGAAAGTTTGTGTTTTAGTTATGGTGTTTAGTTTCAGATACTTATGTGTTTTAGATATGTTTTTTGTATGTGAAAAACTTTCGCAAATGTTGGTTTTGTAGAAATCTTTTATTACATTTGCGAAGATTGTAAAAATGAGCATACTTAACCACTTGATAATCAATGGTTATTTTTGTGCTAAAAAGGCAAATTTTCGCAAATGTCAAAATGTTAATGTATTAAAGGTAGATTTGCGAAAGTTTTTTAATCGTTAGTTCTTTGATATTTAGATATATACATATTTTAGAGTCCATTTTATGTCGAAAATGACATGTGAAAATAGGTACATTTGCGAAAGTTTTAAACAAAGTGTCCTAAATTACAGCAATGCGGTATGTTGTGAAATATTAGTAGCTAGAGGTGAAATTGTAAATCAGTGAAAATCAGTTTGATTTTCACAACTACTGCATACGCGGTATTGAAACATTATAACATTGAGGTTATCAAGAGCATTAATCGATTTTCACAACTACTGCATACGCGGTATTGAAACTAACTAAGCGATACTGCTCGCCGTCTTTGTTGATGAGATTTTCACAACTACTGCATGCGCGGTATTGAAACACAGGAACATATGTATCTGAGTAAACTGTTATATCTGATTTTCACAACTACTGCATACGCGGTATTGAAACGCTCCAACTGATTTAGATGTTGTAGATGATTTTCACAACTACTGCAACTGCGGTGGTGATATTGTGATAAAAAGAGACTACCCAGAATTTGATTCTAGGTAGTCTCTTTTAGTGGGTCGAGGTTTGAAAAATGGGTTATTTGATTTTTAGGCGGATTATTGATATGTAGTTGCTGTTGTTTGTGAATGATTTTTCGTTTAGTTCTTTGTAGTATTTTTTTAGTTCTGGGAGTCTGTCGCTTGTTAGTAGTATGACAAGTTCGTCGTTGTCTGTTATGCATCTAATTGATGAGTGTAGTAGCGAGTTTTCTTCCTCTGGTGAGGTGGTAATCCAGCTCCATGTATTGTCTCTGTTGATTCCTATGGTGTTGTATAGAGCGTTTTGGCTTGTTATCTGGAATGTTACACACACTATGTCTTTAGATTTGCTACTCATAAACCTATTGATTGAGGCGAAATCGCTTGATAGTAGTAGCTCTGCTGCCTTAAAAGGGTCGTTTCGAGTGAAAAACTCTGCTGGGATGTTGTAATCTCCAAAATCGAAGTCGTATGCTACTTCGGTAGTGCTGCCATCGCTAGTGATTGTGTTAATCTGATTGTTGTATGACTCTCGTATGTAGATTTTATCACCATATTTAGCAAGTGGATAGCTTGTTTCTGAGAAAACAATCACTTTAGCATTTGAGGGGAGGTATTTACTCTGTAGCTTGCCTGCGATATCGGTTCTTATCACTTTTGCAGCCTAGTGCTAGCAACAATAGCGAGAACATTAAAGTTGAAATTTGTTTCATAGTTCTAGAATTTGGTTTTGTAATTTGTTGTAAAATGCAAAGATATAAAAAATACAATGATATCTAGAATATTATGAGACTTTTATGGCTTATTTTATGCAGAGTGTTTTCTGCGATTAATCTAAATTTGGTTGATATTTTAAAGTGAAAAATGCGATTGTCGAAAATCTTTTTGCATGATTGCGACTATTTATTTACATTTGCAGATGTTCTAGGTAACTAGAGTAGAGTTGTGCGGTGTTATGCGTGTTATAAGATGCTGTATATTAGGTGATAAAATATTAAATTATAATAGATATGATAAGCGAAAAAGACATTTTAGAGTTGTTAGATTCGGTAGTACATCCTGAGTTTGATAAGTCGATTGTGCAGTTGCAGATGGTTGAAGCGTTAGTGGTTGGTGAAGATAAAATTTCATTTACCCTTAAAACGCAGAAGATTAGAGATCCATTTGTAAGCTCTATAAAAAAGGTTTGTGAATTGAAAATTGCTGATATTCATCCGCAATATAGTGGTAAGGTATTAATCATAGTTCGTGAACCATCCAAAAAAGATAAACCTGCAAAACCAGTAAGCAAGCAGATTACCACAGAAAATAGTCCAATAAAAAATATCATAGTTGTATCATCGGCTAAAGGTGGAGTTGGTAAGTCAACCGTAACATCTAACCTAGCGGTAATGCTAGCTAAGAGTGGTAAAAAAGTGGGGCTTATTGATGCTGATATTTATGGTCCATCACAGCCAAAAATGTTTGGACTTGAGGGTTATTTGCCATCTGCTGAGTCTATAGATGGCGTTGACACAATCATCCCTGCTGAAAAATATGGTGTTAAGTTAATGTCGATAGGTTTCTTTATTAAGCCTGACGATGCGTTAGTTTGGAGAGGTCCGATGGCAACTTCGGCACTTAAGCAGATGATTCATCAAACCAAATGGGGTGAGTTAGATTATTTATTGATTGATCTACCTCCTGGCACAGGCGATGTTCATCTAACCTTGATTGCAGAGCTGAAGGTAACAGGTGCAATCATTGTTTCAACTCCGCAAAATGTTGCACTAGCTGATGTGTTGCGTGGTATATCAATGTTTAAATCAGAAAATGTTAATATTCCGATAGTTGGTATTGTTGAGAATATGGCTTGGTTTACCCCTAAAGAGCTACCAGAAAATAAATATTATATTTTTGGTAAAGATGGAGCTAAGAAATTGGCTGAGGAGCAAAATATTGCGTTGATTGGCCAAATTCCAATAAGTGAGTCGATTTGTGAGGCGGGAGATAGTGGAGTCCCTGAGTCGCTAAACAATGAGATTATTGAGAAAGAGTATCAAAAATTAATTTCACATCTATAACTACTTAAATGAATTTTATTTACGAAATTTCATTGCATATATATAGCACTCTAATTAGAGTAGTTTCTCCTTTTAATCCCAAAGCGCGCTTTTGGAGTAGGGGGCGTAAAGGTTTGCTTGAAAAAATAGCTGCCGATTTAGAGGGAAACACTAAAAAGGTGGCATGGTTTCATGCTCCATCTTTGGGAGAGTTTGAGCAGGGGAGGCCAGTGATTGAGCTTTTTAGA
>JAWXTQ010000040.1:0-14668 GCA_044433405.1 Rikenellaceae bacterium | reverse complement strand
AAAGTCAAGGTTATTGATATCACCTCCAACATCTGATAGTTTTATAAAATTATTAGGCAGCGGATTGGACTTATCAAACGCCTTTGATATCTCCCAGGGCAACCCCTCTTCTATCATTTTACGCTGCAAATCGCGCGCAGTAAAATCTATTCCAACAGCAACCTCATCATAACACCTACTTGCAAATTTTTGATCAATTGCTTTTGCAATGCGATTGATTTTAACTGCCACCTCACACTCATACTGAAGATCATTGCTGAAATCGGGTATGAAAAAAGCATCATTATTTCTAAGTAAAGCAGTATCAGGCTTTAGAAAAAAAACTGGGTTCTGAGGTGTTGAGTGCCCCATCTCTGCTATGTGGTTCTTATAATTTAATCCTATACAAATTATTTTCATGCTTATATAATAGTTTTAAATAGTTGTTGAGCATACACACTTACACTACAACTATATTAATATTTTACATTAGTTAAAAAAAGTCCCTGAGCTGGTGCTGAGGAGCTCGCTTTTGTGTTATCTTTAGCTTCAATTATTGAGGCAAAATCATCAACGGTTAATTTTCCCTTTCCAACATCAATAAGTGTTCCAGTAATTGCACGAACCATGTTGCGCAAAAATCTGTTTGCCGATATGGTGAATGTTAGCTGCGATTTATCTCTACTCCAACACGCTTTTTTTACGCTACAAATATTGGTACTATTGTCGGAGTGAAGTTTTGCGAATGAGCTAAAATCATCGTTATCAAGCAGAAGTGAGGCTGCGTGATTCATCTTTTCAACATCAAGAGGCACACTATATTGATACATGTGAGTTGTGAATGGATTTTTCTCAGTGCATATATAGTATTGATATTCGCGCTCTAGAGCCGAGAATCTAGCATGCATATCTAAAGAGACCTCCTTAACAGACTTAATAGCTATATCTTTGGGCAAAATTGCGTTTAGGTGGTATAGAAAACCTATCTTCTCGACCTTATTTGGAAGCTCTGTATCGAAATGTGCTACATAATATGAGGCATTAACACCAGTATCTGTACGACCACAACCAACAATTTTCACACTCTCTGAAAGCAGCTTACTTAGCGAACACTCAATGGTTTGTTGCACGCTTGGAGCATTAGGTTGAATTTGCCAACCATTATAGTTTGCTCCGCTATATGCTAATTCCAGAAAATATCTTGTCATAATTATATATATTTTTTATACCTTTGCAAAGATAATCTTTTTAAAACAAATTATAAATTATTTTATGAATATTGCAATTATTGGATATGGCAAGATGGGACGTGAGATAGAAAAAATACTTATTTCTAGAGGTCATAACATAGGTTTAATCATTGATATAGACAATGCTGAGGATTTAAATAGTGAGAAACTTTCTGCTATTGATGTAGCTATTGAATTCTCTGCCCCTTCGGCTGCCTATCAAAATATAGTGAAATGTATTGAGTGCGGCACACCAGTAGTTTGTGGAACTACTGCTTGGCTTGATAGTTATGATGATGTTGTAAAACTTACAAACGAAAAGGAGGGCGCTTTCTTTTACGCCTCTAATTACAGTATTGGAGTAAACCTATTTTTTGACATTAATCGTCGCCTTTCTAATTTAATGAATAGCTATCCTCAATATGATGTAACACTAGAAGAGGTACATCACACTCAAAAGAAAGATGCTCCTAGCGGAACAGCTATTACCTTAGCAGAAGGTATCCTTGAGGGTATTGAGCGTAAAACAAGCTGGGTTTGCAAACCTACAACTGAGCCTGAAGAGCTTGAAGTTGCTGCAATTAGACGTAGTGTTGTTCCTGGCACACACACTATTACATGGGAGAGCAGCGTTGATATGATTACTATACAACATTTAGCTAAAGGTCGCGAAGGATTTGCATTAGGTGCAGTTGTAGCAGCTGAGTTTTTGTGTGGTAAGAGAGGAATATTCACAATGTCAGACCTGCTAGCGCAGAGCTAAAAATTATTAAAATGAATAAATTATTTACATTTACTAAAAATCGTTGGGTGAAATTCTCACTGGCAACCATCATCTACATATTGTGGTTCGTTGTTTGGATGCAAAGTTTTTGGGCAGTTCTAGGCGTACTCTTAATCTACGACTATTACATCTCAAAGATACACCGCAAACTATTCTGGGATAAACACCTAGAGCTTAAGAGTGTGAATAAAAGCTACAATTTTGTAGCTGGTTGGCTAGAGGCTATTTTATTTGCACTAATAGTGGCCTCACTCTTTAGAGGCTATTTTGTTGAGATGTATGTTATTCCATCGTCGTCAATGGAGAAAACACTTCTTGTTGGTGACTACCTAGGAGTTAGCAAGGTTAGTTATGGACCAAAAAGAGCTAACACACCTCTATCCTTGCCACTAATGCACAACTATCTATCATGGAATCCTCAAAAACTTTCATACTCAGATCGTATTCAACGTTCATATAAGCGATACACAGGTTTTGGAGATGTTGAACGCGGCGATATTGTGGTTTTCAACTATCCTCAAGGTGATACAATACTTTTAAAAGAGCCACAAGAGAACTATTATCGCTATGAGCGTCGTTATGGCAGAGAGTTTATTGAGAGCCAAAGCGAAATAATTGCACATCCAGTCGATAAGCGTGACAACTACATTAAGCGCGCAGTTGCGATTCATGGAGATGAAATAGAGGTTAGACGAGGTGTAGTATACATAAATGGAATTGAGGAGGAAGACATCAAAAATCGTCAATACAACTACACTATCCACACCAACTCTCCAATATCTCTCAAAAGCATTGAGAGCATGAATTTAGTAAATGGTGAAGACATCTATTCAAATAACAACAACACCATTTATCAAGCATCTCTAACCCTAGAGAACGCTGAGAAAATGCGAAAACTTAATGGAGTTACATCGGTTGAGCGAATTGTTTACGAAGAACCAGACGTCGATATCTTCCCTTACAACATCCATAACTACAATTGGAGCGTAGATAACTTTGGACCGCTTAGAATCCCTCAAAAAGGCGAAACAGTGCAGTTGATAATCGAAAATCTACCTCTTTACCACCGAATTATAAATGTATACGAAGAGAATGAAGTAGAGGTTAAGAATGGTCAAATCTATATAAACTCTGAAAAGGCTGACTCGTACACTTTCAATATGGATTACTATTTTATGATGGGTGACAACCGTCACAACTCTCTAGATTCAAGATATTGGGGTTTCGTACCTGAAGATCATATTGTTGGTAAACCATCTTTCATATGGCTCTCACTCGACAAAAACAAGAGCTTCCCATCCAATATCCGATTTGATAGAATGTTCCGTTCAATCAAATAACATAGGATCAAGATTAATTCATAACGCCTCGGCTTTCACTTTTTAGCATAGCCAAAAAGTGAAAGCCGAGGCTTGAGTAAAATATTTGAACACCACCTAAACAACTTTATTACAAAAGATTAAGTCACATGCAAAAAAGCTACAAACATTGATTTTTTTAAAACATTAGTACACCACCCTTCTTAGAATAGCCAAAATATAACGTTTTAGTGGCAGATAATTATTCCATATCTTTGCATATCTTTGTTGAGATTTAGTGTTGGGATTGACTCTCTTTTTGGGCTTTATAATCACTTTTACTCTGGCGATGATTCCATCTATATGACATCTCTCTACACCCACAATATTTCCATCTCCTTTTAAGAGCACAGAATCGTCATTGATATCAATTACACGATGAATAAAGTATCTTATTGGCGATTCGATACGCGCTAAAACAATGTCTCCAGGTTTTAAAGGTGCGTCAGATTCGATTTTGTGCAGTTCAACACTATCTCTACCTCCCACTATAAAAGGCAACATGCTGTTTCCTTTGGTGAGTATCACTACACTCTTATCGTCATTAATGATTTTAACAACATCTTCAAAAAGTGCGGTGTTAGGAACTATTTTTCTTCGCATAATCCTTCGTAACTACATTTTGCAGCATCATTATTTGGCAAACACTCCATTTGATAACACGCTACATTGGTTATTATACTCTCTATACTTTTAGCTCTTGCACTACTCAACTCACTACTCCACTGCACGCCTGAACAGCTAGTCATTATTGAGCCATACGCCTTTAACACACCAAACCTGGTAAGTTTATTAAAGTTTGCTCTTTTGATTCGCACAATTGCAGCCAAAGGAGCTGACAGGTTTCGATAACAAGGAGTCTTTCCGCTCCATGGAGAACCATAAGCTATAACTCTACCATCGCCATGACAACGAACAATTGGGTGATCATCATTCAAAAGTTCAGCATCAGGGAAACTCTCTAACCACATTCTAGAATGGGTGCTTTTGCCTGTACCACTCTTACCTAGAAACAGGTGTGCTTTACCATCTTTTAGAACAGCAGAAGCGTGTAGCAAGAGCGTGTTATAAGGTAAGGTAAAAGTAATATAAGTTATTATCATTGCATTATTAAAGACCAAGTCGTTAGAAAACGACACTTTAGAGTGCTCTGTAAATGCAATCTGGGCAGATTTATCAACAATATGCAACTCTCCGTCAACCTTAGTGCTTTGAGGTAGAATAAATCGGTATAACAAGCCGAGTGTGGTTTTGTAAACATTAACCCTTACCATCATCGCATCCGACAAATCAGCCTCTTCAAAGAGCGTTTCTATAATCTCATACTCTATAGCATCTACCACATTTACATGGCATAAAACATTCTGAGAATCATCTTCACACACAAAAGGGAGATATGCAGATAGGGCATTAGGAGTTAAACCCTTTATCTCGACATCTAAAGTAAGTATGTGATCTGCAAGCTTTAGCGACACAATTTTATTCATATTATATTACATTTATTATCAGTTTGACCTTTGCAGACGAACTACATTAACACACATTTGAGCCGATTTTTCGCGATGTGTGACCATTATTAAGGTACGATTTTTTGAATATTCGGTTAATCTTTCTATTAATAGCTTCTCGGTTACGGAGTCTAGTGCAGAGGTGGGCTCATCAAGAAGCAACACACCCCCTTTTAGAAGCAATCCACGCGCTATAGCAATACGCTGCGCTTCACCCTCACTAAGTCCTGCTCCGCGCTCACCACAAATGGTATCCAACCCATCAGGTAGATTGTAAACAAATTCGGCAACAGCAACATGCAACACCTCTGAAATCATTGTGTCGGTTGCGTTAGGATCTGCCATCAACAGATTGTTGCGAATTGTTCCGCTCATAAGGGTGTTACCTTGCGGCACATAGACAAAATTAGCACGCGTAAGGGGCGAACATTCAACCTCCATACTATCATTATACAAACAAACCTCCCCGCTATTTTTGCTTAAAAAACCAAGCATTATTCGCAGCAGTGTACTCTTACCACTACCAGTCTCACCCACTATCACATGAAGCCTATTTGGCAAGAAATCACAATCAAAATGCGACATTATATTACGACCTTCTGGTTCGTATCTAAAGGTCAAATCCGAAACTTTTACTCCTACACTACCTGGTATAAGTTGTGCTGCACCTTGCTGCTCAATCTCTAAAGATTCAATCTCTTCAACTCGCTCAATAGAGGATGTTGTTTGAGCCATATATGACAAGATTGAACTTAACTCAACTATTGGATTTTGCACCCTAGCAACTAATTGCAAAAATGCAGTCATAACACCAAAGCTAACCGCTCCACTACTTAGCCCTTTGACTCCCCACAAGAAAGCGATTAAATAACCTGCCAAAAATCCAAGTCTAACAACTCCTTTAGAGAAAAGAGTGTAATTAGTACGGTGCATAACTTTGGCAAGTAACAAATCAGAGAGTTTATGCAAAAATTGTAGCGATCCATGAGCATTACCCATAGAGTTAATAACATTTCGATGTTGAATCTGCTCCTGCAAATGAGATTGCACACTACTATCAACCTCCCTTATGGAGTGAGTAAGCGAACGAACCTTGAGTATGTAACTTTTACTAAGAATTAAAGCTATAGGCATAATAAAAAACAACAACCATGCAAGGCGACTATCTAACGACAACATAAACAAAAATGAGAACAGAAACTCAAAAAGTGTTATTGTCATTTGTGGAATATAGATTGAAAGTGTATCGCACACCTTACTAACATCCCCATTGAGGCGTGTTGTTAAATCGCCAGTATGAAACAACTCCTTACCATGCCATTTACCCTGTAAAACACGCAAGAAGAGCTTCTTGCGCATGTTGTTTATCATTTTTGTAGAAACCTGAATATCTAAACGACCTCGCACCAACGTAAATAACTGCTGTGCCAAGGCTACCCCAACTATTTTAAGGGCATCACTCGTCAATCCCCCATGTATATCACCAGCAACAGCCTTATCAATCAAAGATTTTGAAAGCCAAATAAATAGCAGAGAAAACCCAATAGCCAAAATACCGAGCATTGCATTAATAGATATCGACAAACGATATCCACGCGATACTCTCCATAGCCATTTTATGCTTCCAGTTAGTGTCATATTAGATGATTCTTTTAAGCGCTAATATAGCTCTTCCTGTAATATTTGACATATAGAAGCGCGTAGCATAGCTAGCATCAATTCTCAGCAGGTATATCATAGCTCTAATAGCTGACGTAAAACCTAAAAAACAACGATACACAAAGTTTTTACCAACTCTTTTCATATCAGGACTATACTGACCAAAATTACCACCAATCCATATTTTATCGAGTACACTATGATATAACGAATCTGAGACTGGCTCATAACAAGGGAACTTCTCAGAGTTAAGCCCTAGCCCTTTTACTGCAATGGTAGCAAATATTGAGATTGGGAGTTTTAGCCTAAAATAGGAAGTAACTCTTTCTATTTCACTATAATCAAACTCCTTATAGTTTGCATTAATATAGCAACTCCAATCACAAAGCTGACGCAAACCTACGCCACATATAAGAAAATGTTTCCAGGCGTGGTAAAAGATAAATATGAAATCTAAATCGTAAGGAGGTAGGTAAACCTCTACTCCCTCTATATCTACCTTTCTTAATTTATCACCCTCTAGCTGTTCTCTGCACCAATCCACAAAATCGCGACGGTGATAGGCAGCACTATGAGGGGCATTTACATATTTATGAATCTCGATATGCACACCTTTATACTCAAAATTAAAATGGTGTCCGCTAGCTCTCTTACTGCTTTTTTTGATATATGTTATAGTTGATAAAAATTCGAAACATTTTTCATAATATTTCTCTCCCACGTATATATCAATATCACCACACGCTCTGAGTGTAGAATCGGGATAATTCATAGCTACCCCAAGCCCTTTAAGCAGAACTGGACGTTCGACCCCCACACTTTTTAGAAGTTCTAACATCTCAGCTAGGAGCTCTATATGCAGATTACGATTAGCCCTAGTTTGTGATACTATTTTATGCACACGCAATGTAAGCTCTCGAGGTGGATGCAAAGATTTAGGCAACTTCTCAACCGACGACAAGACTACACCAAACAGCGTTTGCTGACGAGCTAATCCAAACACCTCATTCCAATCAACTCCCTCTTCAAAGAGCGATATGTTTGGCTCGCTATTCCAGATTCCAGCTCTAGTAAGCTCTAATAGTTGTGATTTTGACCGTTCCATGACACTCTATTTTGTTATTAAACCTACATCAAGCCAGTTTTGTGATATAGCTGTTGCATCATTAGTGGCTAATTCACTATCTATACCATATTTTTGCACTAGCAAATCAGCTAAAGTCTCAATGCTGAAATCTTTTCCCTCAACCTCATTCCATAGATATGCAGCCGATTCATTCAGAGCAATCAACTTATTAAAATCAATCTGCGCTACCGATTCACCGCTAACAATCATCTCACCAGCGACACTACGTAGCTTAAAGCCTTCAATAATTCTCATATTCGTTTATACTTTAAGTTTGTTTATTTGTAACTTATCTGCGCCTTCGATGAAACCTCATCAAAACTCTTAATCGGCACAACCGAGAAACCCCAATGATAGTCTTGTGTTGCCGAGATAGTATACTTATCATATATTAGAGCACCCCAACTATTATCACCACCAACTCCCTGCTGTTTATAATCAATACTCACCTCAACAAAATCACGTGGCTTTATGTCATTGATATGGGTCTGTTTTCGGGTGATATTTCGATGGTCTTTCTCTAATTTAGATTCTTCACTATGACGGTTAGTATATTGATATGGTTTATCTGAATTCTGACTATCAAAATCACTAATAGAGTTGCGCAGAGCATTAAAACCGAGAGGCTCATCTTCTGTCACGAACAACAACCCATCCTTACCGCTCTTATTTTTACCAAATGCGAAATATCTAACATCACTTCTATGACCATTCTCCTGAGGTCGCACATAAGGGAAGTATAGCTTGTCAATAAGCGAACTATAATAACCTAGGTTAGCACCCCAATTTCTATCAATATAATTCTCCTCTGGACCACGACCATAATACTCTACATAGGTGTAGTCACTAGGAATACGCATTCTCACACCTAAACGAGGGATCTCTGGTATGCTAATATTGTCATCACTAGCACCACTATATTGATAATCCACACTAACAACACCAGTAGCATAAACCTTATATGATATTTGAAGTGAAGCATTAAACGGAAGTGCATATTTAACACTTATCACTCCGCAATCGCTCAGCTGCTCACTCTCAACCGAGATTACATTTGGATTTAATGTTACTGTTTTCCAATCCTGAGTACGGCTTGGCATACCATTGCCATAATCATTATCAGTTGGGGCTCTCCAGAATGATGGTTGGAATCCAAAGCCATCCTTTATATACTCTTTCTGAAGCACCTTATATGAGGTTACAACGCCACTTGTCTTATCCAGTGAAAACTCAACACGTGGAGATACTATAGTTATCATATCTGATCCAAACTCCTCAACCGATACTGAACCTGTTGAGCGATAAATAGATTTTGCAGCGCTATTTTTAAGGATAAATTGCTCTGAGGCAACCTCAAAATTCTTACCTAATAGAGGCTCATCATTAATTGTTAATACACTAATATATAGTGTATATTCAACACCTGAAGTGGCTGGCAACGACCCTAATGGGATATTAAAACTCTTCTCTTGTTGAGGCTCTAGCTGCACTTTTGAGATTGTTCCACCTCTAAGTTTCTTGCCGTTTGCCATAATCTCATAAACAAACTTATATTTATCACTACCGACAAAGAAATTTCTATTTTTTATATTGATTACTCCACTCACTAGGTTGACAGGCGTAATTTCGAAATTTTGGTAAGCCTTTTTGACCTCCACAAGTGATGGATGTATAGATCTATCAGGACTAACCAAACCATTACACACAAAATTGCCATCTGATGGTTGATTAACTCCAAAATCTCCACCATAAGCCCAATAACCATCATCTTCGTCAACCCAAATTCCTTGATCTACCCAATCCCAGATAAATCCACCTTGCAGGTTGGGATATTTGTAGATCTGCTCCCACAAATCACGCAAATTACCATTCGAATTTCCCATTGCATGAGCATACTCCGAGGCAATATATGGCCTATCAGTCTCCATCTCACCCCAAGCCTCAAGCTGCGAGGCAGTTGGATATTGAGGTACAAATATGTCGGTATTCCACTCTAAGAGTGCCCGTTCATACTGAACTGGGCGAATAGAATCAACACCCTTTAGATAGAGGTATGTTTTATAGAAGTTATATCCATTACCTGCCTCATTTCCTAGCGACCAGAAAGTAATACACGAGTAGTTTTTATTTCTCTCATACATATTTTGAGTACGGTAGAGATGTGCACCTAGAAAATCTGGATTATTACCGAGTGACTGCTCTTTCTGCAAGCTATAACCCATTCCATGCGACTCAATATTTGCCTCATCACACACATAAAAACCATACTCGTTACACAACTCATAAAACAATCTCTGCTGAGGGTAGTGACTTGTTCGAATAGCATTAATATTGTGCTTTTTCATTAGCTCTAAATCTTTTCGAAGGGTCAACTCATCAACATAATGGCCTGTGGTGTCGTTGTGTTCGTGCAAGTTTACGCCCTTAATAAGAACTGGCTGACCATTAACCAAGAATTGATTTCTATCAATCTCAATATTTCTAAATCCAAACTTAAAAGGCACAAATTCAATAAAACGCCCCTCACGCCTAATTCTCATCAATAGTGTGTAAAGATTTGGCTCTTCGGCACTCCATGGTTTAATTTTAGGAAGTATTGCATCAAAATGGAGCGTATCAAGACTATTTGGTTGAAGCTCCATCTCAGCGGTGTAATATTTGATTATATTATCATTCTCATCAAGCAGTTCATAATAGAACATAACAGGCTCTACCCCATTATAGCTATTGGATATCTCTACATCAAGACTCATTATACCTTTAGTGTAGGTTGAATCCATCGAGGCAATCAACCTAAAATCTTCAATTCGAGTTTTAGGCTGTGCATAAACATACACATCACGCTCAAAACCACTCATTCTGAAAAAGTCTTGACACTCAAGATAACTACCACTACTCCACCTATACATAACAAATGTAATATCGTTTATCCCCTCCTTTACGTATGGATTAAGCAGATATTGCACTCTGTTTTTAGAATCCTCACTATAAGCAACCTCTTTTCCATTGACATAGAGATACACCCCAGACTTAGCAGCTCCGACACTCAAAAAGATATCACCATCAAGCCACGCATAAGGGATTTCAATGTGTCTTTTATACACCCCAACAGGCACAGCATCTGGCAAGAGCGGCGGTGTTGGATTACTCGGTGCAAATTCGTATGGTATATTGGTGTATATAGGAGTTCCATACCCTTGCATCTCCCAGTTACCAGGGACATTAATAACATCCCAAATAATGCTACTACGAATAGAGACAGCATCAGCGATGTTTAAAGTACGATAATCATCACGATATGTAAACGCCCACTCTCCATTCAAGGATTGAAATTTTGAACCTAAGCTAAAGTCATTAACTAATGCATCATCACGGCTAGCATAGCTCATAAATTCTGTTCGTTGCGGATAAACTCCTGACACAAATTCATGCTCATCTTGCCATTTAGGTTTAGACTGAGAAAAAAGATTCACACTTAATGCAAAAGCCAATATTAAAAGCAATAACCTCTTCATATATATTTTTTAAAATTATATTCAACCATTTCGTAATAATAGTCGCAAATATACATAAAGTTTTTCATTCTACCAATGCTACAACAAAACTACTTTCTAGTAATAAAAAACAATCCTACAAATATCATTAAAGTAGAGAATATAATCTCCAAAGAGAGTGTGTCTTGACCACGCATGACAGCCATGGTAGTTGCTACTATTGGTTGCACATAATTATATGTTGAATATACAGCTGGCGACACTCCTCTTAATCCATAATAGAGCAAACTTGTTGCAATCATACTACCAAAAACTATATAAATAGCCATATCTTTCCAGAGCAAAGGTGTAATTTTGGTAAAATCTATCTCCATAAAATCTTTAGTGTAGAGTGGCAACACAAAAAACATCGCAATAATAAATGAGTAACCCAAAACAGTTGTCGAACTATATTTTTTATAGAGTCGCTTAGTCACAAACGTAGCTAATACCGAAAATAGCACCGATAAAAATATAAACCCATTACCTAACATTCCGCCATCCTTAATCGAATCCAACGACGAGCCATCCAAAATCAACATCAAAGCTCCTGTTAGTGCAATCACCAAACCAACAATTGAATATTTTGAATTTTTCTGATGAAAAAATAAAGCCATTATAACAAACATCAAAATAGGATTCAAAGTAGAGATAATCGAACCATCAATAGGCGTTGTGTAGTTTATACCAAGCAGTAGCATCAGTAGTCGCCCAATAGGAATAAACAGAGCTACTAACACCATATCTTTCAAATCTTTCCACTCTATCTTGTAGTTTTTTGTAATAAACATAACAGAAAGAGTATACACAAACATCGACACAGCTCTAATAAAATAGGTTCCATACACTCCAAACTCGCTATTTACAAGGGAGTAAGTAATTGAATAGTTTGCGCCAAAGGCAATATTGGCAAGAAGTAACGATATGTGATATTTTGTTTTCATTTAGAATAATAATTAAAAGATTTTTACAGTTCAATTATTCTGCCAATATTTATTTTTAATTTTAGGTTAAAAAAAAACTAAATTGTGTTTGATTGTATTGTTTAAATTTTTATCTTTGTCCTATAAATTTTAATAACTTAAAAACTTAGTAACTATGTCTTTTAAAATCATGACGGCTCAAGAGGCTGCAATGTTTATAAATCACGATGATAATATTGGCTTGAGTGGTTTTACTGCTGCTGGTAGCCCCAAAGCTATCACCGCAGCACTTGCTGAACGCGCAGAGAAAGAGCATGCTGAAGGAAGACCATTTAAGGTTGGTATTTTTTCTGGTGCATCAACAAACGACCAGAGCGACGGCACTTTAGCAAGCGCAAATAGCGTAAAATTCCGCACCCCATATCAGTCTACTTCTCAGATGAGGGCTTCAGTTAATTCACACGATACTAGTTATTTTGACCTACACCTTTCGATGCTTGCACAAGAGCTAAGATATGGATTTCTAGGCAAAGTAGATGTGGCAATTATCGAAGCGAGTGATGTCAGTGATAATGGAGAGATAGTTCTTACAACTGGTATTGGAATCTCACCAACAATAGCAAAACTAGCTGACAAAATATTGATTGAGAAAAACAGTTTTCTCTCAAAAGAGATTAAAGGTATGCACGACGTATACGAACCTCTAGATCCACCTCTACGTCGAGAAATTCCAATCTACACCCCATCAGATAGAATAGGCACTACCATTCTAAAAGTTGATCCAGCTAAAATTGTAGGTATTGTAGAGACAAATATTTCGGATGGAGTTAAAGGTTTTTCACCTGTAGATGCCACGACTCAAAAAATCGGAGAAAACGTATCATGTTTCCTATCAGCAGAGATGAAAGCAGGACGCATTCCATCATCGTTTTTACCAATCCAATCGGGTGTTGGCAACATTGCCAACGCAGTGCTTGGATGTATTGGTAACAACCCTGACATTCCTCCATTTGAGATGTACACCGAAGTTATTCAAGATGCAGTAATCGGATTAATGAAACAAGGAGTGTGTAAATTTGCAAGTGGATGCTCTCTTACACTCACAGACGAGGTAATGTCGCAAATTTTTGACGATGTAGAGTTCTTTAGAGACAAACTAGTTTTACGTCCTAGTGAGATTTCAAACAATCCTGAGATTGCACGCCGACTTGCACTTATAACCATCAACACTGCACTCGAAGCTGACATCTTTGGCAACGTAAATAGCACTCACGTAACAGGTACAAAAATGATGAACGGTATTGGAGGTTCTGGCGATTTTGCACGCAACTCTTACCTTTCAATATTCACCTGCCCATCAACAGCTAAAGGTGGCAAGATTAGCGCTATTGTGCCAATGGTATCTCACCTTGATCATAGCGAGCACTCGGTTAACGTAATCATCACCGAGCAAGGAGTTGCTGATTTACGTGGCAAATCACCTATCGAAAGAGCTCACACTATCATTGACAACTGTGCTCATCCAGACTACAAGCCTCTTTTAAAGCAATATTTATCGCTTTCTAAAGGGGGTCACACACCTCATACTCTTGACAAAGCATTTAGCTTTCATACTGAGTTTATCACTTCAGGAGACATGAGTAAGACAGTACTAGAATAAAATAAGCGCCTTATGGCGCTTTTATTTAAACTAAAACAATTATTATGTACAATAAACTACTTCTACTATGCTTGTCTATTGCGTGCTTTAACTGCACTTATGCGCAAGAGGCAACCGAGATAATCATCAACAAACTTGATGATTTAAGAGAGAGTAAACCATCTGAGCAATTATACATCCAAACAAGCAAGGATATATATGCACCGAGTGAGACTCTTTGGTTTAAGGTGTACCAGTTCAGCAATGTTAACTTTTCTATCTCCGAGAGAAGCACGATACTATATCTTGAACTTTCGGACGCAGGGGGCAATATTGTGATGCAAGAAAAATATCCTATTATTGACGGCTACACTGAAGGGCACCTCGAATTGGGTAGCGATATTACTGATGGCAACTATCGACTTGAAGTGTATAGTAGAGGTAGTTTACATATAGACACAACAAAACATATCACCTTAATTAGTGAGCATGACAAAATGTATAGCTCTTTTAAAGAGATAAAGATTGTCAATGAGATTTTGTTGTATCAACCAACCATAACCCCGCAAGATAGCTCCCTGAGATTTGACCTATTTCCAGAAGGGGGCAATATCGTAGATGGAATTCCCACATGTATAGCCTTTAAAGCTACAAACAGCCATGGTTATCCTATTGATGTTAGGGGTGAAGTGTTAGAGAATGGAGCATGCATCTACGATTTTGAAAGCTCACATGACGGCATGGGTTCGATTTTCATAACTCCCTATGCCGATAGAGAGTATCAAGTAAAACTTGACAATGGAAACACATACTCACTTCCTCAAATATACACCGAGGGTGTTTCACTTCAAATGATTGATTACAGCAGTGAGGCTGTGACCTTTTTTGTTGCACAAAACAAAGGCGCTGAGCCTAAGAAATTCTATTTAC
>JAWXTQ010000039.1:0-15123 GCA_044433405.1 Rikenellaceae bacterium | reverse complement strand
TCCATAGGAAGAGTGTAACCTGCGAAGATTATCATAATATTACGACTACTCTCATCCGACATAGCTTGAAGCAGGGCAGAAATTATGAGTTTTCCAGGGTCAGTCTTATGTTCAGTAACTAGATCATACGCCTCATCAATAAACAATATTCCCCCTTGTGCCTTATCTAATGCTTTGTTTACCATTTCGCCTTCACCTCCCCAGTTTTGAGTCATTAGGGTTGTTCTGTCTTCCAAAACAACATGTCCTTTGCTCAATAGTCCAATACTCTTATATACTTGACCTAATAACTTAGCAACTGTAGTTTTACCTGTGCCTGGATTCCCTAGAAAAGCCATGTGTAGCTGTTGTGGTTTTATCGGTAAACCCTCTTTTTCACGAAGACGGTCTAATTTTATTTTCGCTATTGATTTATGTAGCTGTTTTTTTAGCGATTTTAACCCGATCATTTGGTCTATCTCTTTCATTGAATCTGAAGGGCTATTTACTATGACACTATTTCTTCCCGATCGCGAAAATAGCTGATCTAATTTAAACGCTCCTTTGATATCTCGCTTTCCTACAACAAAATCACCTACAAGTATCACCTCACCCATAAATTTTAGAATCACGGTGTAGTTTCCTCTCTTGCAAACTACATCCATTACCTCACTGGTGAATACATAAATCTCGTCAATATCCAGTTCTCCATGGTTCTGATCTTCGTAAATGACCTCTCCTACCTCATTCTTAATGATAAGAATCGCTTGGTAAGGTATCTCCCTAGTGCTAATATTTTTGATTATGACAACTGATAATAATCCTGCTAAACCATCATGGTTGTAGCAGCTCATTGCTCCTCGCTCCATAATGTGCATGTGATCGATTTCGTTATCTTCATCCTCAATTCTATAGAGCGCAAAACCTTCTAAGTTAATATATTTTTTATAGCCATACTCCAAATCAACAAATTTTAACCTCTGATTATATAGCTCTTTGCTTGCGCTTTTAAGAGAGAAGGTGTAGTAACCTGCCTCTAGAGGAGGGAGTGTAATGTCTATCGTCCTCCTTACGGAGGGGTGAAAATAGCTATAATCATTAGCAACTCTTTTACCTCTTTCGTCTAGCAACTCCAGCAAATATAATCTGCTGGTATCAGGAATGCCGCTAATCTCTATATCTAGTGTGAGAATTCCTTTTTTTCCTGAGATAAAATGAGTTAATAGAGAGGAATTATGTTCGCAATAATCATTATCTGGGCACTCCATGCCAAAGCGAATGCGTTTAATTTCAATCTCATTAAAATCATCCATAACAGTGTCTATGTTATTATTGCAAGTTAATTCTTCTGTGTGACGGCCTTCACCTTTAGTCTTATTCTTGTCTGTTTTTTGCCAACTCTGAAGGTTATCATCGAATTTTAGATAACCTATTATATTAATCTCTTTATTATTCTGATACTTTTTATCTCTATGAGGTTCTTTCCCTACGTCATCTATTTTTGTCGTGACAAAATCTAGTTGCTCTTCTTGCTCAATCAAAGCGCAGAATCTTTCTAATGAAACAACGAGGGTATCACCCCATTCATCTATTTTTTCATCAGCATTAAGGGTGTAGTGAGGATGCATTAGTATTACTATAGATTGACTAAATTCGAATTCTGTTGCATCTAACTCTTTATGATATTTTGTAACTGTATATATAGGGGAGATAACATGTGATGATTCAGAGAACCACAAAGGGGATTCTCCGTTAAACTCTTCTTCGTCAGTTAACCATGCATTGGCTTTTTTATCTCCGTAGAAAAGATGCAAAATGCATTTTTGGCTCTCTCTTGAAATAAGAAGTATATTTCTTTCGATTGCACGAGCGTCTATCTCCCAGTGAGCAGCAACAAGCGTACATGCTATTTTCTCGAATTGTGGACATTTAAAGATTGGTAAGTTAGGGGTATTACAGCTTTCTGACTCGCAATAATCCTCTTTGTCATCGCCAGAGGGAGTCAAATCCTTGTTCTTGCTGGGATTCTCAGGTTTAGAATCAACAAGCTTCTGGATAAAGTCTTCAATCTCGCATCCATCATAGATGTTAGGTTTTTTTTTAGACTCTTTTTTAGGTGTCTTTTTTTTTGTCTTTTTTGTCATTGCTTGTTGATATAAAGGTAGGTACTTATGTGTTATATTACTATAATTTATGAGCTGCGATATCTATGCTAGCTAATGCCTCTTCGAAAGTTTTGTTGATAAGCAAGTCCTTTTCACAAGGCGTAAAGCCTTTTAGCGCACAATACATTTTCTGACTTTTACGTGTTCTAAATTTCATCCCGCTAACAAACAGAGACTCTATAACATGCAAAAAAGTGCTTTTATTTAATTTGGCATATTTACATATCTCGTCTTTGTGTCCTAGTAAGTAGGATAGTCTTACTTGTATTTCAGGTAGTGAGAGGTCAACTCCTGATATTACTCCTATCTCGATAGCTTTTCGCGCATTTTCGTAAATAAAGTCTGCTGGACCTAGCGCTACTTGTGATGTTAGAACAACAGGGATATCCTTGCCTAAAAGTTCTTTGATTAGTTTCAATGGGGAATAATAGGACTTCTCTATATTAATATTTCCTCCTCCATAGCCAGCTAAAATTACCGCCGATGCACCACTTGACTCTCTCTTATAATCTTCGATGGATTTAAATGGATCAGTATAAATAATTCGAACATTACTATCAAAACAGCAATCGGCAAAAGTCTCTTTGTATCCATCTTTATGGGCACATTCAACAACTTTATCAACTATAGTCTTCATCTTGTCCATGGTTAGGTCAGAAGAATCTATAATCAGAGCTTTGCGCTCTACGATAGTATCAACCGCATCTTTTAGTTGCTCTTTAATGTAATGTTCCAACATAGATGCAGCTGCTATATCAGGAGCAAGTGCACTATTATCATTGTATGAGGCGGCAATAGTCCCCCCAGTTGTTAATAAATATAGCTTATCAATCTTCTGCGGCTCATCCTCTATCTCTATTGATCTATCTGCAAATTTCACCTCATCCCACTCCATACGAGCAATCATATCCCCTGAGAATGCATGGTTATTCCATCTGTCTACCTTGTATAGTGAGTCTGAAAATGCTTGAGACCCATAGTTGAACACTGTGAATACGTGGGAGGGTTTAATATTTCTCAGAAAATGAACGCTATTTGCGATATTGATATACGCATCAGAGAAACTAGGTAGTGCAGGGAGCGGAATCTGACTTCCCGTTATAGCAACGTTAATACTGTTTTTTTTAAGGGCATATCTCACATAAGCATGTGTCCAGGCCAGAGTGTCTGTACCGTGGGTGATAAGTATAGCAATGTTTTTCATATAGATAAGTGTTATTTTATTTTTGTAAAACTATAGGACGACTATATTTTAATTCAGCATTAGATTTTAATATATCGGTTTTTAAAGAGTAAAATCCTTTTTCATCTTGCTCCAAGACTACAAGCGAGCAATTTGCTGGAGATAACATACTTTCAAATTCTTCAACTGTTAAATGAAAAAATCTCATGATAAACAATCTGATTGCTAAACTATGAGTTACAAGTATGCAGTTCTCAGGAAAATCGTCACGACTAAAGTCTCGGTATAGGCTGCCAAGTAAATCATTGATTCTATCATATACATCCGAACCTGCCTCTCCACCAGGCATGCGATAATAAAATATACCATAATCTAAACGCTCCTGCCTGACTCTGTCGAACTCAATAAGATCACGTAAATATCCCCACTCTTGTTCTCGTAATCGTGGCTCTTCGTTATATCTAAACTGACTACGAGGGAATACTGAAGCTACGCACTCAAAAGTGCTTCGAGTTCGCCAAAAAGGTGATACATAGAAATATAACGATTCGTCTCCAACCATTTCACGCAATTTTTTTCCAGCCTCTACTGCTTGTTCTCGGCCTTTACTGGTGAGTTCAATTGTGTAGTCAGGTTGGCTACTAGGCAGGTACTGGTCTACATTCGCTTCCGATTGACCGTGACGGATAAGAATAATTCTTTTAGGTTTCATGGTAAATAATAGTTAATAGTAAATCATTTATGCTCTATAGCATCCAAATGTCAACTCCTGAAGCTTTCTCACTTCTGCACTCAGTAATCTGGAAAACTATAAATATTGTTGTTTCTGTCTGGCTTCGGTTGTTCGAGGTAAAGTCGTAGGTGTTTGGCGTACTTGTAAAATAGTAAGTCATGGTATTTGCAAAAATAAAGAAATTAGGTTTTGTTTGCAAATAATATAAGACAAATTATATCATAATTTACCTTAATAAATTTTGCATCTATTGCTTCGTGAATATATAAATAATTAACCAATAAATGCTTATAGTAAAATAACTGGCAATTGAGGAGTAAAAATTTTCCTTTCTTTATTGGTGTAATATTATTTATTTGTCATAATCAATATTATCTCTATACTCGTTTGGTGTTACCCCTGTGAATTTTTTGAATACTCTATTGAAGTATGAAACATCTTTAAATCCGATGCTATAGGCTATGTCTTTAATTCTGGTTTTGTCTGTTTGTAGCATTAATTGGGCTTGTTGAATCCTTTTACCTTGAAGATACTCTATTGGTGACTGCCCCATTTGGGATGAAAATTTGCGTGTAAAGTGCTCCACACTTAGGCAGCTTATTTCTGCTAGTTCAGATACCTTTATTGCCTCAGATAGGTTTTCTCTTATGTGTAATAGTGCTTTTTCTACGCGATTATCTAAACCTTTATTCTTTCTGCTAGCGTGTTTTATAAAATGACTAATCAAAATCTTTAATGCTCCATCATTCTCCATTTGTATATATGATGCTTCGCGTGTCGATTGCGATATATCGCAACTCAAGGTTGAGTAATTATCGTATATCCTTGGATTGTAATTTTTTAGTCCCTTGTGTGAATTTGATTTGTAGAGATGATAGATCAAGAATTTGTCTAGGCTTGATGCCTCAATTTTGTTCTTGAAATCGTAGCTGTCAATTACTCCTAAGTTTCCTCTTAGCTCCTCGTAGAGGTGAATGTAGTAGTGGGTAAAGAGACCATTGCACTCGCAATGATGCAGACAATATGCTGGAATAATATAGATATAGCCAGGTACTACATCAATAACCCCATTTGCTAGGTGTACTTTTGCTTGCCCCGCAGTTGGAAGATAGATTCGAGTAAATGGACTGATTACTTGTTTGTAATTCCAGTTGTTAAAACACTCAGCTAGCCCGATGTTTGTTAATATGTATTTTGTTGTGCTGTGCATAATTGCAAATTTAATGATTTGAATTTATAATTCAAACAAAAATCAAGATATTCGTCATTTGGGGGCTCTTTTGATTGACTATTCTAGTTTTTATCACTAAAATATCAAAATAATCCTACTTTAAGTTAAGTTTGTTTTATTTTCGCTATGGTATATCTGTTACTTTTGCAGATATCAATAACAATTAGCTATAATTGTCATAATTGATAATTTTTTGGCTTTAACTATTAACTATTATTTACTATGAAGAGAGCTATGAGATCTGAAATTTTACACTCTGTAAACAACAAATTAACCTTAACGGCACTGCTATTTGTATTGCTTTGTTCATGTTCTACAAGTGAGCTAAAGATTAAAACTAGCGGTTTTGAATTTGACATTAGCAACAAAGGAGAGGTGGTGTCTATTAAAGATATGAAACATGGTAGAGAATACCTAGATAAAAAATCAACCTCACCTCTATTGTCTCTCAGAATTGACACAACCTATATATATCCTAGCTCTGCTAAATGGAACGAACAAAATAAACAGCTCACATTAGGCTACGGCTCAAATCGCAATGTGACAATCGCACTTGAACAAAAGGCCGAATATTTCACAATGGAGATTGTAGGGTATCAATTACCAGACGATCAGCATTTAGATTTAGCTTTGTGGGGCTCATACTCAACAACAATCTCAGAGGTTGTGGGGGAGTGTGTAGGAGTTGTTCATGATGATGATTTTGCATTTGGTATACGCGCATTAAACATTAAAACACTTGGTGGTTGTCCTGTAAGTGAGAGTGATATTGCCCCTTTCTATGATATCTTTGCAACAACTTCGCTTGTAGATATTGCAGACTCGCTAAAGGTCTTATATCGTGGTAATACAGCAGTACATACCGAGAATGGTAGTAAAGTTCACGCCTACACGCGTAATAGAGATAAAGATAGAGTAATAGAGATGTGGAATCACGATGCATTTACTGCACCTGCTTATGACGATGGCGGGGTTATTGGTTCTAAACTGGCTGTCTTTGGCTCTCCTAGAGATGAGGTGATGGATTATCTAGAGAGTATTGTGGTGGGTGAAGATATGCCATACCCTCAGATGAATGGTGAGTGGAATAAAAAAAGCCCATACTCTTCACAAGCATATATAATATACCCTTTCAATGAGAATAATATAGAGCAGGCAATAGAGTTTACTAAAAAATGTGGACTTAATTACCTATATCACGGTGGCCCATTTAGCACTTGGGGTAACTTCGAACTCAACCCTGCTGAATTCCCTTCTGGAATAAAAGGGCTTAAAGAGTGCGTTGAAAAGGCGGCAAAAGAGGGAATAAAATTAGGCATTCATACGCTCTCGAATTTTACCACCGCAAACGACAAATATGTATCTCCAATTCCAGATAAGCGATTGGCTAAAGTTGGAAGCTCTCCTATAAAATCAGATATTGATGCTAAATCAACCGAAATAGAGATTGAGTCACCTCTGTTTTTTAATCAAATGAGAAATAATTCTCTACATGCAGTGATGATTAATCAAGAGCTTATTCGTTACGAGAGAGTCTCTGAAACTGCACCTTGGAAATTGTTAGGTTGCGAAAGAGGAGCATGGGGAACAACTCCATCGCAACATAAGAGCGGAGATGTTGCATCTAAATTGTTGGATCACGCCTATAATGTATTCTTAACCGATATAGATTTAACAAAAGAGGTGTCGCGCAATATCGCTAATATCTTTAATGAAACTGGAATTGAGCAGATATCTTTCGATGGACTTGAAGGAAACTGGTCAACAGGACTAGGTCAGTATGGCCTTTCGTTAATGATTAAAGAGTGGTGGGATAATCTAAACCCAGAGCTACGAAACAATATAAACGATGCTAGTGTGGCAACCCATTACAACTGGTATATCTTCACCCGCATGAATTGGGGCGAGCCTTGGTATGGCGGTTTTAGAGAGAGTCAAGTTGCTTACAGAATGATGAATCAAGACTTTTATCGTCGAAATCTAATGCCTTGCATGCTAGGATGGTTTACCTATGGAGCTACAACCTCAATCGAAGATGTAGAGTGGCTACTTGCACGTTCAGCCGCATTTGATGCAGGCTACACCCTAGTTACAAATGGAGGTGCGGTCGAAAGTAATGGTGCAAGCGACAAAATTATCGCTGCGATTGGCTCGTGGGAGAGAGCACGCCTAACTAGGGCTTTCCCTGACGATCTAAAAGTTGAGATGGAGAGCACAAAGAGAGAGTATACCCTAGAGGAGTTAAGCGAAAATTCATGGAACTTATACAAGCTTAATTTAGAACGTTTTAGTCATGAGAATTTCGAACGTCAACCAGGAGAACCGCTAGTCTCAAATTGGAAATTTAATAATATATATGAGCGACAACCAATAAACTTTATAATCAAAACAGACGAGGAGATCTCCGATATTACCATTACAATAGCAGGTTATTCAACAATCAATATTCCGTTTAACTTAAAAAGCAACGAGGTATTAAAATATGAGGGCGATAACACAATTGCTGTTTACGATATCTACTGGAATAAGCTACGCGAGTTAAAAGTAAAACCAGATAGCATGATTATGCCACAGGGCGAAAATACTATTACCTTTGGATGCAAGTTCCAATCTTCAGACAGCAAGAAGAGAGTGTATGCAGAGGTTAAAACAAGAAGCGAAGCGATTTTATTATCCTCTCGTTAGCGGTTTTCACCGCATGAGCTGAAGCTCATGCTTGTAGGAATAGTTTTTATTTCTTATGTTTCATACCTTCGGTATGACAACGAAATAAAAACTATTCCTATTTTTGGCTACGCCAAAAAGTGAAAACCGAGGCGTACCAAAGCCTATAAAAAAAGAAGAATTGTGTTTAAGTTTTTTTTAGAAAAAAAACCACGCGCTAGACTACTAAGATTCATTTTTAGCTTCCTGGCTATCGCCAGTTTGCTAAAAAAGAGTCCTAGCAGCCTAGCACTGGTAAAAAAACCTTCGTCGCTTTCGCTCCTCGGGCTCACTTTCGTTCGCTGGGGATTCTCTTGAAGGTGATGTATAGCTTCGCGATGGTTGAGGTTTGGGGTAGTGATTTGGAATAATGATTAATGCCGATAGCCGTTGACCATGTTTACTCCCTTTATACCTTGCAAGTCTTGTCCTAGTTAACACAAACTAAGCTAGTTATAATACAAATAGAGGCTTAAATCCTTTTTGGGATTTAAGCCTCTATTTTATCGCTTTTATAGCATTACATAGGGTCAGCCATGTTTTGCATTGGTTTGTTATATTCGCCGTTATCCATTTTAACTTTACACTCGGCAAAGCATTTTAGTGTGTATTCAACATCCTCTAGTGTGTGAACAGCAGTTGGGATGATACGTAGAATAATCTCACCTTTAGGAATAACTGGATATGTTACAACAGAGCAGAATAGGTTGTAGTTCTCGCGAAGGTCAACAACGATATTTGTTGCCTCTTCTACGCCACCACGCATATAAACTGGAGTAACAGGAGATTCTGTAACACCAATCTCTAGTCCACGCTCGCGGAAACCATTCTGAAGTGCACGCACCACTGTCCAAAGATTTTCTTTGTACTCAGGGTGTGTTTGAAGTAGCTCTAAACGCTTTAATGCACCTTTTACCATAGGCATTGGAAGTGATTTTGCGTATGTTTGAGAGCGCATATTGTAACGTAGGAAGTTTACGATTTGTTTGTCAGATGCAACGAATGCACCGATGCCAGCCATACTTTTTGCAAAAGTAGAGAAGATGATATCTACACCCTCAGTAACGCCGTAGTGCTCTGCTGTACCTGCCCCAGTTGCACCCATAGTACCAAGACCATGTGCATCATCAACAAGTAGACGGAAGTTGAATTTCTCTTTTAGAGCAACGATTTTATCTAATTTACCAAGGTCGCCTTTCATGCCAAATACACCCTCAGTGATAACCAAAACGCCACCACCACGTTCAGCAGCTAGTTTAGTTGCGCGAGAAAGTTGTTTTTCGCAGTTTTCGATATCGTTATGTGGGAAAACGTAACGTTTGCCACCTTTAGCTTTATGAAGTAATAGACCATCAATGATACACGCATGCGCCTCAGAGTCATAAACAATAACATCTTTTGAAGTTACAAGAGTATCAATGATTGAAACCATACCTTGATAACCGAAATTAAGCAAAAATGCATCCTCTTTTTTTACGAATGCTGCCAATTCGCGCTCAAGTTTTTCGTGCCAAACTGTTTGGCCGCTCATCATGCGCGCACCCATTGGGTATGCCATTCCAAACTCAGCAGCTGCCTCAGCATCTGCTTTCATTACCTCTGGATGAGCTGCTAGACCTAGATAGTTGTTCAAACTCCAAGTAAGCACCTCTTTGCCTCTAAACATCATACGAGGAGCAATTGGTCCTTCAAGTTTAGGGAATGAGTAGTAACCATGGCTGAGTGTTAAATATTGTCCGATAGGACCACCAGCGTCTTTTTTAATGCGTTCAAAAATATCCACCTTATTTAAATTTTAAATTAATATTTAATCAGACCTTAATATTTCGTAAAATAATAGGCATCGAATATGGTGCAAAGTTAAATAAAATCAATTATATAATAGATAAGCATAAATACGTATGTTTTGTAACTTGGCAAAAAAAACTATATCTTGCACTCAATAATATCGAAAATATGTATAAAAAAGTTAATAATTTTATCGGGTCATACCTATTAATGTCACTACTTGTTGCAATATATGCTATAGTTGTTGGGGTTGCGACTTTTGTTGAGAGCTACCAAGACACTATCTCTGCTCGTGTTTTAATATATAACTCATGGTGGTTTATATTGATACAGTTAGTTATGGTGTTAAATTTCTGTGCTGTAGCTCATAAACGTGGACTAGTTAAGCAGAAAAAATATGGTGCATTGCTTTTGCATTATGGATTTGTTGCGATTTTGTTAGGAGCGTTAACAACTCACCTCTTTGGTCGCGAGGGAATAATGGCCATAAGAGAGGGCGAGGAGAGTAATTACATGCTCTCAAGCGATACTTATGTCACTTTCACCTTAAAAAACGACAAAAATAGCGTAGCAAAATCGAGAAAGGTGAGTTATGGAAAGCTCGTGAAAGATAAATTTCATGTAGTTTTAGAGGGAGTAACCTCTGACAAGGTAGAGATAAAATTTTCGGACTACATGGGCGATTCTAACTCAGGAATGATAAGTGCAGAGGTTAAGTGTGGAGAGTATACTCAGAAGGTAGCCATTGAGGGAGGACGATATATGAATAGCCCTGCTACAACCATGATAATAGAGGGTGCAGAGTTGCAACTTAGTTACGGTTCGCGAATCGAGGAGCTGCCTTTCTCTATCTATCTCAACGATTTCAAGCTCGAAAGATACCCTGGATCTATGTCGCCATCATCATACAGTAGCGACGTTGCGGTTGAGTACAAGGGCGAGCGAAAAGATTACGATATATATATGAATAATATTGGTTATGTTGGCAACTATCGACTTTACCAAACATCATACGATAAAGATGAAAAGGGTACAATATTGACAGTCAATCAAGATATGGTAGGAACAACAATAACATATATTGGTTACATAATGCTTGCAATTGGGCTATTGTGGTCGCTACTACACAAGCAATCGCGCTTTTCGCAGCTATATCGACGACTAAAAGAGATTTCGGTAGTGGGAGTGATGCTTTTTGCACTACTGCCAACCTACTCTTACGCATCATCTTCACAAGAGAGCCACCTCTTAGCAACTCTAATCGACAAAGAGACAGCTCTAGAGTTCTCAAAATTGTTAGTTCAAAACCCCAATGGGCGTGTAGAACCTCTTAATAGTTATGCTTTAAAGCTGTTAAGAAAGCTTCATCGCTCATCGTCATACAAAAACTTAACTCCAACGCAGGTGTTAGTTGGCATTATATCATCACCCTATGTGTGGAGTGCAGAGCCGCTTCTTTCAATTAGCAACAAGCAACTTGCAGCAGAGCTAAATGCTACAGCTGGGAAGTATCTCTCTTATGCCTCTCTTTTTGATAGTGACGGAAACTACGTGTTGCAAAATAGTGTAAGCCAAATTTATGCTATCAGCAGTGCAAATCAAAGCAAGTACCAGAAAGAGGTGTTGAAACTTGATGAAAAGGCAAACATACTACACTCCCTATTTAATGGCGAGATGTTGCGTCTATTCCCTATAATGGGAGATGAGGATAACCACTGGATATCAATGGGTGAGGAGTTGTCGCTTCTTTCAGATAGCAGGGATTCTCTCTTTGTTACAAAGGTGATTCCATGGATGGTAAATGAAGCACTTGACAACAACAAAGAGAAGAGTCGCGAGGTGATTGCCATGATTGATACCTATCAAAAGGCCAAAGCCGACCCTTCAATTTTAATATCGGAGCGCAAAGTTAACCTGGAGATTTTCTATAATGATGTAAATATTTTCAAACACTCTGCGCTATCTTACCTAGCTATTGGTGCGGTGATGTTGATAGCTCTACTATGTCAACTACTTAAAGGCTACAATGGTAAAACAATAAATATATTTATTTATATTTTGTCGTTTATGTTGCTAATAGCATTTCTGTGGCAAACGTTTGGCATAGGGTTAAGGTGGTATATATCAGGGCGTGCACCTTGGACAAACTCTTATGAATCAATGATATATGTAGGGTGGTCTGCTCTGCTGCTTGGATTGCTATTTGTGCGTCGCTCAAAAGCTACATTAGCAATTGCTGCATTAATGGCAGGTGCAATAATGATGATATCGCAACTCAATTTAATGGACCCAGAGATTACCCCATTAGTGCCCGTTTTGAAGTCGTATTGGTTGATGTTTCATGTGGCAACCATAACGGCAAGTTATGGTTTCTTTGGTGTTGCGGCACTTATTGGTATTGCTGTAATAATAATTCTAGCTTTCTCAAAAAAAGGTAGCTATAGCCTTAAGATAGAGGAGTTAACGATTATTAACGAGATGTCAATGACAATAGGTTTAGTATTGCTCACTATCGGTATTTTTATTGGTGCAGTATGGGCTAATGAGTCGTGGGGAAGATATTGGGGTTGGGACCCTAAGGAGAGCTGGGCGTTAATTACAATGATTGTGTATTCATTTGTTATCCATGCTAGATTTATTCCGTCACTTAGAGGGAAATATATTTTTAATGTTATGTCTATCTACGCCTTTTATACTGTGTTAATGACATTTTTCGGTGTAAACTACTACCTTACAGGCATGCACTCCTACGGCAATTCAGAGGGATTACCCCCTTTAGCTGTTATTATCCCCACTGCAATTATTATAGCATTAACGATTGCCGTCTATCGAAATAGCGATTAATACTATTTATTTTGTTTTTTATGAAAAAAATAATAACTTTGCATTGGTACTAACTGTTTGAATAATATAAGCTAAATAAACTGATATGTAATGTTATAGTTGTTATATTGCTTTCGTTTAAAAAACTAATTGCGCCAATAATAGTAATAAAATCAATAAATTTTCAAAATCATGAGTAAAACAAAACGTTTTATCTTACCAGAGAGTGAGATACCTACACAATGGTACAACATCATGGCTGATATGCCAAACAAACCAATGTTGCCTCTCAATCCAGGAACAAAAGAGCCTTTAAAAGCGGAGGATTTGCATGGTATTTTTGCAAAAGAGCTATGCGCGCAAGAGATGAACATGACAGATGCGTTTATCGACATACCTCAAGAGGTGCGCGATTTATACAAAAACTATCGTTGTACTCCTTTGGTAAGAGCTTATGGATTAGAAAAAGCACTTGGCACACCAGCCCATATATATTTTAAAAATGAGAGTGTTAGCCCAATCGGTTCACACAAAATAAACTCTGCAATCGCCCAAGCATACTACTGCAAAAAAGAGGGTGTTACTAATATCACAACCGAAACTGGTGCAGGACAATGGGGGGCAGCACTTTCGTATGCTGCACAAGCTTTTGGCTTAGATTTGGCTGTTTATATGGTTAAAATTAGCTACGAGCAGAAGCCATATCGTCGTTCAATGATGCAAACATTCGGAGCGCAAGTTGTAGCTTCTCCATCTATGTCAACAAAAGCTGGCCGTGCAATTTTAACAGAGAATCCAACCTGTTCAGGTTCGCTAGGTATTGCTATCTCAGAAGCTGTCGAGCTGGCTGTTAGCACTCCAAATTGTAAATACACTTTAGGTTCTGTATTAAACCATGTGACTCTCCATCAAACAGTTATTGGTCAAGAGGCCGTAAAACAGATGGAAATGGCTGGTGAATATCCAGATATTGTAGTTGGTTGTTTTGGTGGTGGTTCAAACTTTGGTGGTGTAGCATTCCCATTCTTACGCAACAACATCAAGGGCGACAAAAAGACTCGCTTTATTGCAGCTGAGCCAGCATCTTGTCCAAAATTAACAAAGGGTGTATTCCAATACGACTTTGGCGATGAGGCAGGATACACACCGCTTTTGCCAATGTTTACTCTAGGTCACAACTTCTCACCTGCAAATATTCACGCAGGGGGCTTACGTTATCACGGAGCAGGAGTTATAGCATCGCAACTTCTTAAAGATAAGCTAATCGAGGCAGTAGATATTAAACAACTTGATAGCTTTGAGGCAGGATGTCTATTTGCACGTACAGAGGGTATTATTCCAGCACCAGAATCAAGCCATGCTATTGCTGCCGTTATCAACGAAGCCAATCGCTGTAAAGAGAGCGGAGAAGAGAAAGTTATCCTATTTAATCTATCAGGCCATGGCCTAATTGATATGTCTTCATACGACCAATACCTGTCAGGAGACTTAACAAACTACGAAGTAACAAACGAAGAGATAGAAAAGAACACATCAATTCTTGAAAAAATCATCTAGCGGGTTAGTTTAGCGGTTTTCACCGCATATGCTTGTAGTAATAGGTTTTTATTTCTTATACTCATACCTGACGGTATGGTAACGAAATAAAAACCTATTCCTATTTTTGGCTACGCCAAAAAGTGAAAACCGCTAAGCACTCCACCGATTTTTTGGATTGACCCTGTTTAGGCGATTGTTAATAGGTATTACGTTTTGTTTTTTTGTCAACTTTTGAGATAAAGAATATACACATCAACACCTGCACGGCTGTAGCAATTGGAGTTGCCAATCCTATGCGAAAGAGCGATACTGGCTCTACGAGGCTAAATATGTAGGTGAGCGAAAGGCGAATTACGATTGCTCCTACAACACCTTGAATCATCACATAGATTGTCGCACCACAACCATTCAGATAGCCCACCAAGCAGAATAGTGCTGATACTAATAGCATCTCTACAACATAGGCATCAAGGTATAATCCTGCTGCAGCAATCACCTCTGGATCTTGATTGAAAATAGATAGGAGCATATTTCCGTGAAAAAAACACATGTATGACATAAACACTCCTGCCATACCAGAAATCATCATTCCAACCTTTAATCCTCGTTTTGTACGATAAAAGTCGTTAGCTCCAAAATTCTGTGCTACAAAGACCGAAATTGATTGCATAAAGGCCATAGGAATTAGAAGAATTGAACTTACAAGCTTCTCAGAAACACCCACTGCGGCTGAAAATACTAGTCCAAATTTATTAACCACTACCATCACAAAAAGGAAAGAAAGGGCAGTGAGTCCGCTCTGCAAAGCTACTGGTACGCCAAGCCAAATCACGCGCCTAATATAGTCGGAGTTTATCTTAAAACTGCGCAATCCCATCGAGTAGTTAAACAGTGAGCGTTTGCGGATAATATAGACTGAAACCACAACACTAATGGCCTGTGCCCCAACCGTTGCAATAGCGGCACCAGAGGCCCCCAT
>JAWXTQ010000038.1:0-15278 GCA_044433405.1 Rikenellaceae bacterium | reverse complement strand
GGTGAAAACCGCTAAAAAAGTGAAAGCCGCGAATAAATCAGCTTGATCCTTATTTGTTATAAAGACTAATAAGATCTTGCAAAAAGCACTCGCATAGTCGATGGTTTTCCAGTTATTATACACACCCCATCTTCGTGAGGTGCATCAACTGGGATACAACGAATAGTTGCTTTAGTTTCTGCTTTGATTTTCTCTTCAGTCTCAACTGTACCATCCCAATGGGCAAGAATAAAACCACCTTTTTCGTCTAACACCTCTTTGAATTGCTCGTAGGTATCAACTTTTGTAGTTTTCTCTTCTCTGAATTTCAGAGCTTTTTGGAAAATATTATCTTGAATTTGATCTAATAACTCAACAATATATTGCTCTATTCCCTCAGCTGAAACTGTAGATTTTTCTAAGGTATCGCGACGTGCAACTTCGATTGTTCCGTTCTCTAAATCGCGCGCTCCCATTGCTAAACGCACTGGAACTCCTTTAAGCTCATATTCAGCAAATTTAAATCCTGAACGAACATTATCTCTATCATCAACTTTTACGCTAATACCTAGTTTTTTAAGGTTGGCAGCAATAGTGTCAATTTTAGCCATAACAGCTTTAAATTGCTCATCACCCTTGTAAATAGGAATCATAGCCACCTGAATAGGCGCTAATTTTGGAGGTAAAACCAAGCCATTATTATCAGAGTGTGCCATGATAAGTGCACCCATAAGGCGTGTTGACACACCCCAAGATGTTGCCCAAACATGCTCTAATTTGCCTTCACGATTAACAAACTTAACATCAAACGCTTTAGCAAAGTTTTGAGCCAAAAAGTGCGAAGTACCTGACTGAAGCGCCTTTCCATCTTGCATCAAAGCCTCAATAGTAAGTGTATCTTCAGCACCAGCAAAACGCTCATTCTCTGATTTGTGACCAATAATAACTGGAACAGCCATCCAATTTTGTGCAAAATCAGAATATACTCCAATCATTTTTTTAGTCTCCTCTATTGCCTGTTCTTTAGTTTCATGAGCAGTGTGCCCCTCTTGCCATAGAAATTCAGCAGTTCTTAGGAACAAGCGTGTACGCATCTCCCAACGAACCACATTAGCCCATTGATTACACAAGATAGGAAGGTCACGATAAGACTGAATCCAATTTTTATAAGTATTCCATATAATAGTTTCAGAGGTAGGACGAACAATTAATTCCTCCTCTAGCTTTGCATCTTCATCAACTACAACACCCTTACCATCAGGGTCATTTTTTAGGCGATAGTGAGTAACTACTGCACACTCTTTTGCGAAACCATCTACATGGCTAGCCTCTTTACTAAAAAACGATTTAGGGATAAACAACGGGAAGTATGCATTTTGGTGCCCTGTTTCTTTAAACATGTCGTCTAGTGCGCGCTGCATTTTTTCCCAGATTGCATAACCGTAAGGTTTAATAACCATACAACCTCTCACAGCAGAATTCTCGGCTAAACCAGCCTTGACAACTAGATTGTTGTACCACAGAGAGTAGTTCTCTTCTCTATTAACAACCTCTTTTAATTCTTTTGCCATTCTTTGATATCTAATTTTAAATAAAACTTATTAAGTGCAAAGGTAATAAAACTTTTGCAATCACGTTAGTGTTTCCGCTCAATAATTGCGGATACACTCTATCCAAATCACACCTAAGTGTTATTTGATTGCTATTTTTGAAACTCTCGCCTCATGACGTCCACCCTCAAATTGTGCAGACAAAAACGCATCTGCAATCTCTACACCTGTTTGATTATCAATAAAACGTGCAGGCATTGAACACACATTTGCATTGTTGTGTTGCTTAGCAAGCGAAGCAATTTCGGGAGTAAAACATATTGCAGCACGAATATTTTGATGCTTATTTAGTGTCATTGTAATGCCATTAGCACTACCACAAAAAGCAAATCCTTGCGCACACTCACCACTCTCAATTCCTAGAGCTAAAGCGTGAGCATAGTCGGGATAATCCACACTCTCCTCAGAGTAAGTGCCATAATCTTTTATTGAATAACCCAATGAAAGCAGATAACCTGCAATCAGTTCTTTCATCTGATAACCTGCATGGTCCGCAGCTAATCCTATTGTTTGCATAGTAATATTTATTTATTTGTTTCTAGTTAATATAAAGTCAGCATACATTATCAATGAACGCTTTACGGGAGAGTCTGGATAGATGTCAAGCAGCGATACAGCCTCCTCTTTTAGTTGAGTCATTTTGTTTTGCGCCTGCTCGATACCTCCATTATCAAACACATAATCTCTAATCTTAGAGACTGAACTTTCTGAGATGATTGGCTCACGAAGTAGAGCCAATATTTTTTTACGCTCTAGAGAATCCAACTTCTCCATAACGGTCAATAGAGGCAGTGTCAACTTACGCTCTCTCACATCGTTTAGATTGCTTTTACCTGTAGATGTTTCGCCATTAAAATCAAGAATATCATCTTTAATTTGAAAAGCTATTCCAAGCAGCTCTCCAAATTTAAACATTCTCTCAACGCTCTGTTTGTCGGCGCCAACACTCTCAGCACCTGAAGCACCACAACACGCCATCAAAAGGGCAGTTTTGCGCCTCACTACATCAAAGTAGTCTTGCGAAGTGGTGTTAAGTCGAACGCTATTGGCTGACTGCATTAGCTCACCAACACTCATCTCTTCAATGACCTGCGAAACCATATCTATAGTTGAATAAAGCTTGTTTTTCACCGCTATTTTCAATCCTCGCGACAACACATAATCTCCAAGCAACACAGCAGCCTTGCTACGCATTAGCGCATTTACTGACGATTTTGAACGACGCATATACGCCTCATCAACAACATCATCATGAATAAGTGAAGCTGTATGTATCAACTCAATAAAGATAGCTGCATTGTGACATTTTTCATTAATATCACCATGCAGAGAGGCACTTAACAACAAAAACAATGGACGCATGTGCTTGCCTTGCATCGACAACACATAGTCACTCATTGTAGTTACGAGCTCAACATCATGCTTAAGCGAGTTATTAAGAAGTTTATCAAATTCGGTCAATTGCTCTTTTATAGGAGCTTGTATATCGGTAAGTTGCATTATTAATCTTTTTGCATTACATTTTTCCACCAACTCAACTCTTTGTAGAATGGGGTTACACTTGTATAGTTCTCAAATGGAATATATGAAGAAACTCCGCAATATTTAGCCAGTGATATATATAAAAAGGTATCTGTAGCTCTTTTATATTCAACAATATCATCCAACAAAGAGTCCATCTCAGCACCATAATCTGGGGCAATTGTATAGATGTAGTCAGACATATCAAAAAGCACATGATCTGAGAATCTGTCGTATCGTTGAACACTATAGGGCGAAGCGGCCGATAAGATATCAGGAATAGAGTCGAGAATTGCTGAATATTTCTGAGCAAAAGAGCTCATTTTATCTAAATTCACTAAAGACACAGTAGCTTCACTATATTTATCAACCATATCATCAGCAACCTTAATTAATCGCTCATTAATGGGGATATCTAAGAAAAAATTATACGCCATTGTTGAGTAGTCAAAACCATTACTAATCACCTCGGTAGGTGCACCAAGCATCCAAGAGGCTTTGTTTCTAAGCTCATAAGCCACCTCAATTGACATCATGTAACATGCGTCAAACATTATAAAATTAAACTCAGAATCTTCTAACGCTCTAGCGAGTTCATCAATCTCAATCCAAGTATCATCCTCTTCTGCGAAAGCTTTAGTTGAATAGCTCCAACTCTGCTGTCTAATCTGGTCATAGTAAGGATGGTTTTCGATGCTCTCACCCTTATCACCAAGGCTATAAGAACTCTGCGAAGAGCTCTTAGTAGCATAGTTAGTAAAAGTTTGTGGCAACCAAGCGGTGCCGTGCGACCAAAGTATACACCCATAATTATCGGCTGGAAATAGTGTTTTGAAATCGTCAATTACCTGCCTCAAAACTAGGGTATCAGCAGCGTTATGCTCATCATACGTTTTCACAACAGTTGCAGAGGTGTCGTTGTCTATCACCATCAGTTTAGGTGAATCGCCTATTCCGCGCTGATATACAACCATATTCCCAGTTCGGTAGTGATCTTCATTGTAGTTTCTTACAAGACTATCAATATTCTTCAACGAGTAAGAATAAAGATTGTTATTAGAAGCCATATAAACCAACACACTTTGGGTTTTATCAACAACATCATCATCATACTCTGACGCATCATCAAAGCTATCTTTGTTGCACGAAGACGCATCATCAAAGCTATCTTTGTTGCACGAAAATGCAACAAAGAGCAATATTACCAACCAATATATCTTACCAACTCTAGCCATAATCAACAAAACAGGACTATCTATTCATTTTATCTAACAATTCTCTATTGTCGACACTATTCTCCATCTCTTTCTTAATAAGCTCCATAGACTCTATAGAGTTCATATTTGTAAGGTGGCGACGAATTATCCACACCTTTTGAAGTGTCTCTCTATCCATGAGTAGATCATCTCTACGAGTACTTGATGAGGTTATATCAACAGATGGGTATATACGTCTATTCGAAAGTTTTCTATCAAGTTGAAGTTCCATATTACCAGTACCTTTAAACTCCTCAAAAATCACCTCGTCCATTTTCGAACCTGTGTCGATAAGAGCGGTTGCAATAATAGTTAGTGAACCTTTCTCTTCAGTGTTACGTGCAGCACCAAAGAAACGTTTTGGTTTGTGAAGTGCATTGGCATCAACACCACCAGAAAGCACCTTACCAGATGCAGGCTGCACTGTATTGTAAGCACGAGCTAGACGTGTAATCGAATCGAGTAGAATTACAACATCATGCCCACACTCTACTAATCGCTTTGCCTTATCAAGAATCATCTCTGCAACTTTTACGTGACGCGACGCTTGCTCATCAAAAGTAGAAGCAACAACCTCGGCATTTACGCTACGCTGCATATCTGTAACCTCCTCAGGACGCTCATCAATAAGAAGCACAATCATATAAACCTCAGGGTGATTGTCAGCAATCGCATTAGCGATTGATTTAAGGAGCATTGTTTTACCAGTTTTTGGCTGCGCTACAATCAAAGCACGTTGTCCTTTACCGATAGGTGCAAACATATCAACTACACGAGTAGACAAGCTATTGTGTCCTTTGTCGGTAATATTGAATTTGGTTTCAGGGAAAAGAGGTGTTAAGTATTCAAACATCACCCTATCACGCAACTCCTCAGGCTCAAGACCATTAATCTTCAATACCTTAGCTAGCGGAAAATATTTCTCTCCCTCTTTAGGTGGTCGTATCTCACCATAAACAGTATCACCTTGTTTTAATCCGTATGTACGAATCTGTGAAGGTGAAACATACACATCATCAGGAGAGTTTAAGTAGTTATAGTCTGACGAGCGCAAAAAGCCATATCCATCAGACAACATCTCCAAAACACCAACTCCATGCACTACACCAAAATAATCGTCATGCGCTTGTGTTTTTTTGTCATCTTCCACCTCCCTACGCTGCTCTCTTCGCTCATTTTTATGACGTCTAGCATTATCGTTTTGGTGGTTATTTACATGCTTCTCACCACCATTATTTTCATTACGGTTATTTTGACGATTATTACGGTTAGGGGTAATCAAAGATTGTTTAACTTGCTCTATTTTTTCGTCTACTGGTTCTTGTTTCTCCTCACTATTTTCTGTTTCAGTATTTTGAACATTATTATTAAGCCCAAACGTACGTCTACGCACAATTCTAACACGTCTTTTTGATGTATCGTCACCGTTTTCATTTAAAGTTTCTACCTCAACAATTGCTTTAGGAGTATGCTCCGAGTTAAGCTGATCTCTTTCTCCCTTTTGTGGCTCTACAGCAACCTTCTCTTTTGGTTTACGTCCACGTTTTTTAGGTGCCTCAAAATCTTGTTGCAAAACTTCTTCTGCTCCAACCTGCTCAATAGCTGAAAACAGATTATCTGTATTTAGCTCTTGTTCTCTATTAATTATCACCTCTATTAGCTGCGACTTTTTATAAGATTCTGATCTTCTAATCTTAAGAGCTTTTGCTAATACACGTAATTCTAAAATTGTTTTTTTGGATAAATTTTCTCTTTCTGACATAACCTTTATAATAAAATAGGATGTTACTGGATTTTTTAAATAAGAATAGCATGCTCTTTTACAAGCATAACCACACACTGACAAACTTTGTTAAAGCGGCAAAAGATTAAATTTTAAAATTTATACTACCACGAATAACACTACAAAGGTAAAAATTTTATCTTTGTAAAAAAATATTTTTACGATTATGATTAATTTTATTGCAATAATCCCTGCCAGATACGCCTCTACGCGCTTTCCTGGAAAACCATTAGTTGATATTTTTGGCAAAACTATGATTCAACGAGTATACGAAAAAGCTAAAAAAAGCTTTAATTATGTTGTAGTAGCCACCGACGATTGTCGAATAGCTGAAAATGTTGAGAGTTTTGGCGGTGTGGCGGTAATGACCTCCACTCACCACAAAAGCGGAACTGATCGTTGTCAAGAGGCAGCAACCAAAGCCAAACAACTTTTTGCCACTCATTTTGATGTAATAATCAACATTCAAGGTGACGAACCTTTCGTTGACAATTCACAACTTGAAGCCATCAAAGGGTGTTTTGACGACACAGATTGCCAAATTGCAACATTAGTAAAATCTTTTTCTCAGCAGGAGGATATCTTTAACGAAAATTCGCCTAAAGTTGTTCTATCTAACAGCTCTTACGCCATCTACTTTAGCCGTAGCCCAATCCCATTTATTCGCGGCAAACAGAGAGATGAGTGGAGCAAGAGCCACACTTTCTACAAACACATAGGGCTATATGGGTATCGTTCAGAGGTTTTACGTGCTATCACCACGCTACCCCAAGGTCAACTCGAAATTAGTGAATCACTAGAGCAACTAAGATGGCTAGAGAATGGTTATAAGATAAAAACTGCTATTACTCACTCTATCTCACACGCCATTGACACTCCTGATGACCTTGAAAAAGTATTATCAATCTACAAAGAGAGCCACATTGATGTTTAACACCCAATTAATAAGAGAGCTACACTCTAAAATCAGCACCACTTCACTCTCAGATGAGCTATTAAACTCAGCTTACAATCAAAATGAGTGGTTTGACAAGGATAATATCGCCTCATCGCTCTCTGCACTATGCGACAGTTTACTGCAACCTAAACAAGTAGAATCATTTACTGAACAGTATGACTATAGAGATTGCAGCGAAAAAAGCGTAATCATCATCATGGCAGGCAACATCCCATTTGTGGGTGCTGCCGACCTAATTTACGCTTTACTCTGCAATTACAAAAAAGTATACATCAAGCTATCATCAAAAGACAAAGTAACAATGGAGTGGTTTGTAGAGTGTGTAAAAAGCTGCTCTAGTTATCACGAAGGGCAAATCGAGCCATACACATCACAAAAAGCGGACAAAGTAATAGCTACTGGATCTGATAACAGCGGCCGCTATTTCAAAAACAACTTCAGCGACACATCTAGCTTAATAAGGGCTAATCGCTCATCGGTGGCAATCATTAAAGAGGGTGATAGCGACGAGGCTATTTCAAGGTTATGGAGTGATGTTTTTTTGAGATATGGACTAGGTTGTCGCAACATTACCCAACTACTCATAGACAAAAATTGTGATATCAACCACATAGCCAACCTTTGGAGAGAGTTAAAGATAGAGAACACACACTATCACAACGCATACAGACAACATCGCGCGGTATTAACAATGAGCAATCGCCCATTTACAGATCTAGGATATGCACTACTTGTTGAAAACCAGTCGCTACATGCTCCACTTTCTCAAGTCAACTACACTTTCTATGCTACAAAAGATGAGGCCGAAAATTACATCAACACTCACTCAGGACAGCTACAATGCACTCTAAGTGACAGCAAAGATTTTGGCAAAGCTCAGTTTCCAAAATTAGAGGATTTTGCCGACGGAGTAGATGTAATAGAGTTTTTACTTCATTGATTAGAGATTAATTTGTACTTTTGCAACCATGAATGCTGAATCAAAAATATTTGAATGGGGAGATAATCGCCCATGGAATAGCTACTCACGCTATTTCAAATCGATTTATGGACAACGAATACAGAAAGTTGCTATCAACGCTGGTTTCACATGCCCTAACCGCGATGGCTCTAAATCGCGTGGAGGTTGCACATTTTGCTCCAACGATGCATTCAATCCCTCATACTGTGACCGCCATAAAAGCATCACTGCACAAATTGAGGAGGGGATAGAGTTTCACAGTCGACGCTATCAAAACTCAAAAAGTTTTCTAGCCTACTTTCAAGCCTACTCTAACACTTATGCCCCTTTGGCAGAGCTAAAATCAATCTACAATGAGGCATTAACTCACCCAGACATTATAGGCGTAGTGATTGGCACTCGTCCAGATTGCATAGATGAAGAGAAATTAGACTATTTTGCCACCCTAGCGCAACACAAATATGTAACACTAGAGTATGGAGTAGAGTCGTGTCACAACACAACCCTTCAACGTGTTAATCGCGCTGACACAATCGAAAATGCAATCAGGGCCATCGAGCTAACAAAGGAGAGAGGATTAAACTGCGGAGCACACTTCATCCTTGGCCTTCCAGGCGAGAGCAAAGAGATGATGATTGAGCAAACCGACATCATCAACTCTCTTAAAATTGACACAATTAAATTTCACCAACTACAAGTGTTCAAGAACACACTTATGGAGAGAGAGTATTCTCAAAATAGTGAAGATTACCATTTCTTCGAACTACAAGAGTATATAAATCTATTTATCGAAATCCTAACTCGTTTACGCCCATCGCTAATTATCGAACGCTTTGCTGGCGAAGCTCCACCGCGCCACGTAGCATACTCAGGAAATTGGGGTAAAATCCGAAATGAGCAGTTAGTAAACCTCCTAGAGAAAGAGCTCAAATTGCGTGGTTTATATCAAGGGTGTAGGGTTAAATAGTGATTAACGCCGATAATGATTAATGATTAACATGGCTGTTCACCGAGCATGAGCAAGAGAGAAACGAAGTTTCTCCAAAGGGGTCGTTACGACCCCTGCCCTCCGCAAGGAGAGTCCAGATCTCAGCTTCGCCACCGCCCGTTAAAAGCATTTTTGCATAGCAAAAATGCAGGGTGGCGTAGTGTTAGAATAGTGATTAACACCGATAATAATTAATGATTAATGAGCTGTTCACCGAGCGTAATACCCAGAGTATTAATCATCACTTCTCAAATAACCATACATAACAACATTATTCCCCTCCTGGTCGATACTAGAGATAAGATTGTCGATGTCAATAATTTTAGCTGCATCATTTTCTTCGTTCATCTGCCCTCTCACCCTTGTCAACTGTTCAACTAAAGCAGTAGGATCATACGAACGAAATATAATTCCATCATTATTTGTAACATCATACGTCCAACGAATAAGTTGCTCGTCTGTGTATCCAAGGTCATTATTTATGGTTGCGATACCCGCTTTACCACTCTCTTTGTCGATCAACAAATAGCTTGTTGCTTGAAATCCCGAAGAATAGACTCACCTTTAGAATTGACAGCATACTCAGGAATCTGATGATAGCAACAATAATATCTTCCTAAATCAATGTATGATACAGGTCTTGAGTCTTCACAAAAAGAGTCACATTTTTTCACCCCAGTAAGATAAGCCACAAATGTTGGCTCTAATACATTATCCTTTATATTCTAGTGATAAAGTGTGTCTACTCTATTAAAATTATTTTTTCGATAAATAAAAACTTACCACCAAGTTGCTGTAGATTACCTGAGCCCTGCTCTCAGACACTAACATCAATAGATTGTATCACATTACCCTCAAAATCTTGCACTATTAAGATACTCTCAGCATCTTCGGCCAGAGAGGAAAAAGCCAATACAACTCGTTTGGCATCGTTGTCAACATAGAATGAACTAACATTCATTTTTTCGTTGTAAGTAACTGGAATGCTGGATTGATACGCTCCGTCAATACCATAAACTCTAATCTCTTTATTCGCAGGATAAGTATGTAGAAAAACATTTTTTTCATCTTTACTAATATATACATTATTAAACTGAGTGTACTCGCCTTGACCATTACCTCTATCACCAATTTTACACAAGAACTTCCCAGTTTTTCTGTCAAATAACTTCACTGTATTTTCGTTTTGCACATATCCTGTTATATAATTTTCTGACACATTGATTATATGCGTACAATAGCCATAGGGCTCAGAATCTAGCTGAATGTAATCGAGAGAATAGATCAAATCTGAAAAGTTTATCTTTATTGATTCTTTCAATGATGCCGTTAAATCTACCGAAAGGATTTCACCCTTACTAATATTTTACTATCACTATTACAAGATATTGCAGTTGTAACAAGCAGCACAACTATTAATAGATGCTTAAGTTTTGAAAAGTGTTTCAGGTCTTTATGTTTTAATTGTAATTACTAACAAACTCTAGCCCCTCAACTTCAGTGTAGTGGCTACCATCCCAATTGACTGGGATAAAACAAAACTGCCATTTTCGCTCTCCGTCATCGCCTTTCCAATGACCAAAAACACTCTTAACTAACACTTTATTATATCCTTTTTTTAAGTTTATCTTAATTGGAGGGCGATAAAAATACCCCTCTTCAGTAAGGGGAGTCTCTATGCGACCACGCCCCCAGCCACCCCAAGCCAGACTCTCGAAATTCCAATACGGAGGTTCAATTCTTTTATCGTTAATCCATAAATCACCACCACTAAAATCCCACTCTCCTTGCTCTGGGGCACGAGATGTTCTGTAACCTCCCGAATGTCCCCACATTCCATTAATACCAAACATCAAATACACGTCTTGATCTTTGTCACTTTTAATGTAGGTTAAAGCGTAGCAAGTTCCATCGTCAATACCCACCGACGCAGACATAACGGTTGGCCAATGCTCTGGTTGGTATCTTTTGTTGTGCATGTTAAACATTGTATATAAGTTGCGTATCTGCACCAATCCACCATAAGCTATTGTCTCGTTCCATTTTATTATTGTATCGCCTACAATATATTCGCTCTTAATTGATTGTTCTGGCTCAAACGACATACTATTATCACCCTCATGATTAAATGGTCCTATCAAACGCCATTGAATATCTGACTGCTTAACATAAGAGAATGGAACTCCTTTGAAATAGGTATCACGATGGTAGGCTAAACGAGATTCAAACTCTGCAAATGCAACCATTTCATCGCTACCAGCGAGTGGCAACTTTGCCATCAAATCTCTACGTTTCTCATTTGCGCCGCGCCAAACCCTCTCTGCGAAGGTCAACAAACATGGATAAAAAGGATATTGCTCTAAAACTCTATCTTCTGAACTTAACGCTCCGTCAGTCCATACACACATAACACTCCCTAGTGCGTTATTGTTTTGATATTTTACCTCACAAGGTTGTTGAAAGAAAGTTTGCAAAACGCCCCCTTGTGACTCCATATAATCGAGATAGAAGCCATTAGTATCAATATAACGCGACGACTTGTCTAGCTGAGCTCCTGCCTCATTTTCACACCACAACATTTTGATTGCATCATTATCAGGAACAAATCCTGGATTCCAAACTACCACCTCTTTGCCAAAACCTCTAATATATTTTATCATCTCAGGCATAAACTCAGGCATAGTAAAATGCACCTCATCTGAACCTATGTGAAATAGAGAATCTCTAAATAGAGGAATAATCTCCGATAGCGCATCTTTCAATACAGCTATCCCATCTTCACTCTGCATCTCAACACCTATTGCTCTAGTAAAAGATTTGCTATGACCTGGCATATCAATCTCAGGTATCACTCTAACATTGAGTGTAGCGCAGTAATCAACTAAGTCTTTAATCTCCTGCTGACTATAAAATTTACCAGGTTGTCTGGTTGGCCAAAAAGAGGAAGAATCGGTTAATTGAGGATATTTATTTACGTATACTCTCCACGCTGGATCATCGGTAAAGTGAAGATGCAGTGTGTTAATTTTATAATATGACAATCGCCTCATCACATTTTTAATAAAAGTCGGTGACATATAATTACGACCTACATCTAACATAACTCCTCTAACTGAAAATGCTGGCTTATCTGAGATCGTGCAATTTGGCAATATTAACGACTTATTACGCCTATAAACTAGCTGTCTTAATGTTTGTATTGCATTAAAATACCCCTCATATCCTGTTGCGTATATCTTCACAACACCACTACTACTCTCTAACTTATACTCGCCTTGTTGTTGTGAACTATTGTCGTCGATTAACTTCAAAAACTCCACTCTACAACCATCACCTCTACTATCACTATCCCAATAGTGTGACAACTCATTCATCTCCATATTCAGAAGTTCTACACTATCAATGTCTGCAAAGACTGGTATAAAGTGATTAAATCGAAACTCCCCTTTATAACGGACTACCTTTTCGGGATATGGGATTAAAGATGTTGGTAGCAAATCTGAATCAGGGGTAATTAATGTCCAATTTTGCTCCGTCGCATTGCTCTTAATTGTAAAATAGAGCATAAAAACAACGAATAGTTTAGCTGTATATCTCATTTTGAAATTTTTAAATTTTTAAACTTTCAACTACCACTCACATACAACCCTAAACCCTATACGATTTGTGTCAGAGTACCACCAAATACTCTTAGGGTTTTGTGGGTCTGTGCGCAGCCAATCTTCATGTTTTGTTTTTGAGCGTGCAGCAGCTCTTAACTCTGAGGCATCACTAACAAACGAACCTCCTCTAACCACATGCTCCTCACCGCTACTATTTAGTGGGTTTGCAACATCTAATGAGGTTAAAGAGTAGGCATTAGGGTCATATTTATCTAGACAATATTCCATTACGTTACCTTGCATATTTTTCACTCCCCAAGGATTAGCCTTGCTCTGTTCTGGCAACTCACTCTTGCCCATTGCATTGGCTGAATAGACAAAGTAACTAGCTATTTTAGATGTATCAGCATCAATAAACTTACGAATAAACCCTTGATTAGAGTAACTAGATGGCTTACCACCAAAGAAATATGGCTCATCACTACCAGCTCGTGCAACATACTCCCATTCAGCTTCAGTAGGAAGTCGATAGTTCTTACCTGTTTTAGCACTCAACCATTGGCAATATGTTTGGGCTGCATAGTGGGTCATTGTTATTGCAGGGCGTTTCCCTGCGCCCCAACCTTGATCAGGGATTCCAAAAGGGGGTGTAGGACCACTAATTGCATCGGCCATAGGATAGGTAGTATTACGCGCATAAACTGAGTCAGGAGGTGTTCGCCCCTCAGACATTGTCTCTATATAAAAGGTATAATACTCATCCCACGAGGTTTCAATCTCAGCAATAAAAAAGTCATCTAACGTCACATTACGCAGTGGCGACTCATCGCTATTTCTAAACTTTTCGCTATCTGGACTTCCCATTTTAAAAGTTCCTCCCTCAATGGCAATCATATTAAACTCAACAACGCTACCAGGTATTCGTTCAGTAAAATTCTCAAAAGTTTCAACTATTGTAGCCTCCTTAAACAAATCCTCATCAGAGACTATCGGACGCGGAACATCAACCAGCTGACCATGCGAATAGTTAGGATTATAGTGTCCTGCATCTAGATGACAACTAATACATTGAATATCTAGTTTCTCGTGATTATCCTCCCAATATAAGTGAGATGTAATTGCTTGATCACTTATCCCACTTGGATAGAGATTCACATGGCACTCTATACAAGAGTTGTTATCAACAAAATGGATAGCATTTTCAAGTCTACCCTTCTCATCCCAATTAAAATCTATACTATCTTTAGTTATATAACCCCACAAATCTTTCACTCCAAGTTTAATTTTTGCACTTGTGTAATCAGGTGACTCTTTAGAGGGTAAATGACAATCTATGCAATTAACCTTTGTGCCTGTGCTATTGTTGTAGTGTATTGACTTTTTCCAAGTCTCTGTAGCATGCGGATGCACATGACACGCTTCGCAAGATTCGTTACTTGTAGTTACTCGCATCACATGATTAAAGCTAACCATAACCCCAACACCTAATATAACACCTATAGAGAGTAGCAAAACTATTTTTTTGCCTGTTAAATGTCTTCGCATAGAATAAATTATCTTAATTTTTTGCACAAATATATAAAAATTATCGTATAATACATAAAAAATCTGAATATTTGCTACTTTAGATAAATTAGATTAATTAATCTTAAATGATTTTACAAGCTGTATAGTTGCCAATAGTGTTCCCAATAATAAAAAAATCGAGAAAAGATAAAATATGTTATAGGTGCTAATATTGCAGGCAAACAGTATCTGCACTGCTAAGACACCTAGATAATTAGCCACTTGCACAAAGAAGTTATTTGTAGCTGATACACGCCCTTTATCTTCGTTATAAATTATCATCATACTACTAAGAGAGAGAATATTGTAGCCACAAAATCCAAAATTAAAAACTGTAACAGATGCTAATACAATCCAGAGGTTATAGGTTTCTGTGATAGCATAAAAAGCAATTGATGCTATTGCAGAGAGCAAAATAGATACGATATTAAATGTAAAGGCTGCTCTATTTCCAAATTTATTCGAGATATAGAGCGTTGGAAATCTACCCACAATAAGCGCCACGACAATAGGTATAGTGAGAAGTCCGTACTTAGTAGGACTCAACCCAAAGTTATCAATAATCATAAACGATGACATTGCAATAAACATACTTTGGTAGAAGTAGAATATCAAACCGAGATTATTGAGCGACCTAAATTTAGGCGATTTAACAATATCTATATAACCCTTAACCGTAGATTTAAGATTTAGGCTCTTTGGGTCTTTTATTGGATATTGATATGGGCTCTTGCTTGGGAAAACCATAGCAAAAATAACCACTCCCAAAACTGCAAGCAGAACAAATGAGGCACGCCAAGAGTAGTATTCGGTGATAAAACCACCCAAGGCAGGCGCTACTATTGGGGCAATGGTCAACACCAAAGAAAAATAAGCGAATGTCTTGACCATATTCTGCTTCGATGAGCTCTGTGAAAGCCACGTTTGGCACGTTATAAACATTGCCGAACAGGATATACCTTGCAATGTGCGCCCTACGATAAGGGTCGTCAAATCACTAGATATGGCACATATTATCGACCCTACAACGACCAAAGCAATACCAAGAGATAGT
>JAWXTQ010000037.1:0-15650 GCA_044433405.1 Rikenellaceae bacterium | reverse complement strand
TGCCAACTAATAGAGTAAAGATCACCCCCCTCTAGGTAGGTTGCGAAGTTGCTTATGTCGCACTCATCGCGATCGGCAGAGATGTCTAACGTTTTTGATATTGAAGCACTAGAGCGTGAAGATAACGCCATCACCTGTTCGTTAGCAGTAAAAATAATTATCCCCCCTATTGGTATTGATTTCACATTTCCTTCAAGTGCATTACTATCAAGAAGCACAGTTCGACTATAGAGCACATCGCCGCTACCTTGTTGCAGAGCAAATATACCACTTGAAGTGAAAACTATAAGCGGATGATTGCCATAACTATTCTCTGTAATCTGATCGGCAGCAGTACACAAATCGTATATCTCACACTCACTGCCCTCAATTTGATATGTGTTTACAGCATCAAAGACAAAAGGGTTGTTAAGCAGCGACACCATGATTTTATTTTTATACTCCACCTCATTAACATCACTATTAGCAGCATGAGTTGGCGAAAAGAGCAGAGGGGAATCCACAGGAACAATAGAGATACATGCCACTAAGTCACTAGTAGCATGGTTGTAGTACGCCATATTGTTAGCCACGGAAGATGTTAAAGAGAAAGAAGCAATCAGCATTCTCTCGTTATACTTTTCGTAGTAGATATTTATCTTTTCGGCCCTATAATCCTGATACGATATAAAGTTGTCGATTGGAAGTCCAAAATTAACACCATCATTTACGGTTGAACCATCGCAATAGATATAATCTTCGGTTGTTGTTAACACCTCGATAGTTGAATCGTCGGTCGATATCTCAATAAAAAAATTTATACTACAAGCCGTTGGTAGAGACACTTTGTTGTAGGTAATCTCTCCAACCTTATAGCTTGATCCATTTTTTATAGGCAGATGCCCTGGGTGAAAAGAGAGAGTTTGGTTGAATGTGTGGAGACGGCCATTATATTCAAACATATTTGCGTGCCTTGTGGTATGTGCCGAGAATGAACCACTATAGATTGAGTTGTATTCGATATCAGAGAAGTGGTTTTTGTAGCTCAATGTGGTTGTAATCTGGTTATTTACCGCCTCGCTCAGCTCAATCTCCTCAATCTCGTAGATTGGGCGAGTGATATATTTAGAAATGTCGCTATCATGAAAGTACTTAACGCTAATGGTGCTCTGGCTCGACTGCATCTCATCTTTGTAGTTCTCAAATATTGTGTGATAGTTCTTAAAATCGTAGATATTTTCAGGTCGAGTTGCAAATATCACAATTGAATCAATCAAACCCGTCGCAACAGCATCTTGGTCGATATTGATTGTAATTGTCGGCTTTGAGGCAGAGAGTTTTTGGTAGTAGGTGTAATCATACGAATTTCCATCAATCATCAATCCGTTTTCGATCTGCTTAACAACCTTTAGATCATCATCGCTAGAATCCTCCGTAGCCACCATAAAGGCACGGCTATTTTTAATTATGCTTCCATCATAAAGTCGATATGCAAAGATAAGATAGTAAGCACCAAAGATATAATCTTTGTCGTGCAAATCAGTAATAGCCATTGAGTATTCATAGTTGATATCACTAGAGGAGTTATACCCAACTATTGGAGCTTCGGCATTTGTATTTAGCATATCGCTATAGGTGTATTTATACTCTATAGAGATATCTTCAGGGGGAAGAATAGCATCAAATTCCAACTCCGTATAGCTGTCATCTTTCAATAAGAACTGCCACTGCTTTGATGCGTTAGTAACAAACAGTACATTCCCAAAATGGGAGACTGTCATCTCGGTAGGGTCGATTGATGAGATGAGCGTGTCTACAGAGGTGAGTTTGCTGAGCACTAGACTGGCGTGTCGGATGGTGGTAGAGTCGCAAACAATATAGTTGCCATTATGGATATGCAGTATTGAGAAGTTGTTAAAATCCTTGATTGTCTCGGATTGCTTAAACTCATAAACATTCTCCACTCCGCCACCAATATAACGCATATTGTGAAGCTTCTGTAGAGAGCCTTTGGTTGAGAACTCCTCTGGGAAGTTCACCTCTAAATTTCGTATGCTAATAGCATCAAGATTGTTGTTAGCCATGGTTAATCGTGTATTAGTGTGTTGTTTTTCAGAGATTGAAGAAACTCTAATTGATTGTCGGTAGCGTTATCGCTACTCTCTTTATCATCTTTAATTAGCTTATCAAGCTCTTTGATGATGGTTGTCATCTCTTTTAAAAGTTTTATGGTCTCTCCGTTAAGCTCGGATGATGACGATATATCTGAAATTTTTTCTGTTAAGTCTCCCCTAATTTCTTCAATCATAGTAATAAAATTAGATTGTTTCTTTGGGGGTGTTATTCTCTTTTTTTGCATTAGGTATAAATATATTAATTGTATAAAATATTGTATTTTGGGGTTCTCTCTATTTGCAAATATAAGGAGAGAGTTAGTTTGTTGTGTATCAAAAAGATAATAATTTTTAATATAACATTAAAAATCCTTATTATTAAAGATTTTAAATTGTAAATATTGTATTTATATTTGCAACGTCTTTAAAATTTTAACAATATGGTATTATCATTAATCGGAACAGCCTTGTCACTAGGCTCTTCTATTTATGGCGGTATAAAATCCGCCCAGAGTGCTAACGCGCAATCTGACTATCTCGATAATCAGCAACGCACGCTAGATTATTGGTATCAAAAAGAGATGAGTGAAGATTATCTCGATAGCGATATCGCTAAATCTACAATCTCTCAACTTGACAAGCAAAACGAGAAGCTACAAGATGCAATGATTGGCAATAGCGTAAAAAACAACTCTACAGCTGAGGAGAAGGTAGCACTAGCCTCTGCACTCAACAGCAACTATGCTGATTCTATTTCGAAGTTGTCGGTAATAGGTGAAAATCAAAAAGATAAAGCCGAGAGCTACTATCTTAATCAGAGCAATTCTATTTCTGACTCACAACTTCGCAATCTCTCTCAACAAACAGCGGCGGCTTCGCAAATTGGCTCGATAGCATCCTCTGGAATTGGAAATACTTTATCTATATTAGAATCTAACTTAAATTACTAAACCATGGAAATAATCGAAAACCAGGATTCAACACAGCAGAAAAAGAGCACCCTCTCGCGAAGCAACTACCAAAATGCTCTAGATGATTACGCCTCTGGAACAGGCAAGTTCTCCAATAGAGAAAACAATCCACTCTATGATATTGTCACAAATTCAGAGAGTGCAGATGAGGCAGCAACTCGCAAAAGATGGGAAAAAGCGGCTGCATTTACTGGACTAAACACCATAATTCAGAGCTTAGGCTCGATTGCCACTGCCAGTGCAGGCGCTAATCCTGCACCAGTCAACAATAGCGGATTTACCTATGCCATTGATCAAATTGAACAATCAGACAAGAGAGCACGTGAGAGCTACGACAAATACTACAAGGCCGCTCTAAGCGACTCTATCCGCCAAAATGAACGCACCAATGATATTGAGGATAACTACTTAAAGGGGTTAAACGACATTCGTGTTAGCGACATTGCACAAGAGAAGTTTGATGCGCAGATAAAGCAAGAGATCGACACACAGCAGGATAAACAGCAACTAGAGCTTCAGAAGCTATCTCAGAGTGGCAAAGCTGCAACACAAACTACAAATAAGCAGAGTGTTACCGAGGAGAAGAACGAGATGTATGTTTTTGATAGTAGCGGCAAGAGAGTACCTCTCAAAAAAGAGCAAGTCACAAAGCTGCACCAAATAGGCAAGATGTATAATATTGATGGCGATTATCAAAATGCTAACAACGACTTCCAACGCTCTCGCGAATATGATATATTGATTCAAAGAGCATATTTGCTATACGAAAGAGAAAAGAGTCAATAACTCTTGACAAATGAGATTGAATAGGGGTTGCCATTCATTACCCCTATTCATTAAATATTCAAGAGAGATAGTTCCAACTTAAAAACTTTATAGCATGATTACCCAAATAGATGAAAAACTTATAAAACAGATTGTTGATAGCCGCAAACTAGCCCCAGAGCATGAGGAGTTAGAGCATGAATACGCAACGTTTGAAACAGAACAAGAGAATATGGATATATTGCAAAAGGCGTATGACTATTGGTGCGCCTTTTACAACCTACGCAAGGAGCGTAAACGTAATATCCGTTATAAAAATGGAGATCAATGGAGCGATATGGTTGAAGATCCAGACCATAAAGGGCGCATTATCTGCGAGGAGGAGCTCATCTCGCGAAGCGGTAGACTCCCCCTAAAACACAACATTATAGCTCAGATTATTCGCAACTTACTGGGGCAACACCTTGCCAATCCTACCCAGAGTGTGATTTTTGCACGTAATGAGCAAGATGCAAACCTTGGAGAGATGATGACAAATGCACTTGCAGCATGCCATCATATCAACAACACATCAAAGCTTGATATAGCTTTTCTCGAAGAGCTTATCATCGCTGGGATTGGCTGCATGAAGGTTCGTTATGACTATATTCATGAGATAAACCGAAGCGATGGAAAAATTGAACCTGTAAACATAAACAGATTATTTTTCAATAGCGACATCGAAGATCCTCGATTCTTTGACCTTAATTTTATAGGGCAACTCCACGAATACACCATTGATGAGATTGTATCGTCATTCGCTCACGACAAGGCGCAAGAGGTAAAGTTGCGCGAGATATTCTCGCCGCTAGCTAGCTCCCCGCTAGCTAAAGAGTTTGCTTCATCAAGTGAGAATATTAATTTCTTCACCCCTGAGAATGGTGCAAAATATAGAATTGTAGAGATTTGGCAGAGAGAAGGGCGTTGGGTTAACTACATTCACGACCCACTAGATGCTACTCATGAACTCACAACTCTCACCAAAGAGGAGATTGACCAGATAAATAAAGAACGAAAAACTGCTGCTCGAAAGGTGGGTGGTACAGGCTCGGAAGTTCCTTTGATTGAATTTATTGAGAAGTATGAATACTACTGGAGCGTACGATTTATTGATACAAATGGCCACACCCTACACAAGGGAATCTCTCCTTTTGCGCACGAATCTCACCCCTATGTATTGGGAGTAATGCCAATGGTTGATGGCGAATTCAGAAGCTATCTATCCGACCTAATTGACATGCAACGCTATGTAAATCGACTCATTATGATGATAGATTTTATTATGGGCAATAGCGCAAAAGGGGTGCTGATGCTACCTGAAGATTGCATTCCTGAGGGGTATAGCGTAGAGGATTTTGCACAAGAGTATGTTAAAGCAAACGGAATAATAGTTTATCGTCCAAACAATCGAGGCTCTGTTCCCTCACAAATAACATCTAACAGCAACCCAGCTTCTGCATGGTCGATGTTGCAGATGCAACTTAACTTGATAGACAAGGTGTCTGGCGTTACCGAGGCTATGCAAGGGCGTGGGGTTAACAGTTCAACACCTGCATCTCTCTACGCTCAACAAGTATCAAATTCGCAACTTAACTACAGAATAATTTTCGAAACATTCAACTCATTTATCAAACAAAGAGATGAGAAGTTAATGAAGACACTAATGCAATTCTATACCGAGAAAAGGCTTATAGACATTGCAGGGCTAGAGAATCACAAAAGCGACAAGTATTGGGATCCAGTTGAAGTAGGCAAAATTACAAACTTCAATTTGGTTGTATCAAGCTCGTTTGAAACACCTACATATCTAATGCAGATTGAGGATCAGCTGATGTTGATGCTAAGAAATAGATATATTGATTTCAATACATTCTTAAAAAACAGCTCGATGCCTTACGCTAAGAGATTACTAAATCAGATAGAGGGCATTGAGCTCCAATCTAGGGAGAATGCTCAAAAGCCGCCCTTACAAGAGAGTGACGAGAGCATTGAACTAGATGAGGAGCTACAACAATTTATTGACAAAAACCTACAAGAAGAGATAACTAAAATCACAGAAAATTAAAATAGAGATGGAAAACGGACAAGACAAACAACCTCAAGATAAAACAGACAAAAAAAGTGCGGAAGAGGCTGTTTCACGCTACCCTTTGGCGTTTGCTGGCAAGAATGCGGATTTTACAATATTAAAACACATGTATATCTTCCAAGAGCACGAAGCTGTTAAGCGTAAAATAAGAGAGACATTTCCTGAACTGGCCGAATATCTACCCAAAAGATACTATTATATGATTGTAGCCGATAGGCTAGGACTATCAAAGAGTTACGTAAATGTAGTGGTAACAAAGGTCAAGAAAATGAGCGAACTAAACTACAAAAAGCAGGGACGAAACAGACAATAACATATAGTATGAATATAGTTAAAGAGAATGAGAAAAGAAACAGAGAGCTCAAAAAAAGCTACAATCCACTGCTTGGATTGGGCTCTCCCCTAAAGAGAGTAAAACTCTATTTCTCCCCAACATCATACCAGCTGATTCCCAAAATCATGGTACAAAAAGATGTTTTAATAAAAGAGATTATCGCAGCTGGCTCACTCGAAGAGTATGCTGTAGATAGAGATATTCCTTTAGCTATAGTTGAGGCTTATGTGACTAGCGAACGATTAAAATACGACTTTGAATATTGGGCGGCTAGCTGTGTAAAGATTCAAGATAAGCAGACCAAACGCATAGTGCCATTTATTATGCGTCGTCCGCAGATTAAACTATTCAAACTACTGATAGAGGAGTTGTATGCTGACAACCCAATCAGAGTAATACTCTTAAAAGCGCGACAATGGGGAGGTTCGACCTTGATACAGGTGTTTATGGCTTGGATTCAGCTATTTCATCGCAAGGGATGGCACTCTGTTATTGTGGCAGATGTAGAGGAACAGAGCCGCAATATAAGAGCAATGTATAGTCGACTGGCTCAATACCATCCTGACCAGTTATTTAAGGTTGTGTTGCGGAGTTTTGAGGGATCGTCAAAAAACAAAATCATTGATGGGCGCGACTCGATTATATATATGGGGTCGATGCAGAAACCCGATGCCCTTCGCTCCTCAGATGTTATGATGGCACACCTTACAGAGGTTGGACTATGGAAATCAACTGAAGGCAAACAACCTGAAGATGTGGTGCAATCGGTAGCAGGTAGTGTCCCGCTAGAGCCCTACTCTATAATTGTTATGGAGAGCACTGCAAAGGGTGTGGGCAACTATTTTCATCGACAGTGGCAAAAAGCGACACGTGGAGAGAATGGCTACAAACCACTATTTGTTGCATGGTACGAGATAGAGATATACTCTAAACCATTCACAAGCAAAGCTGAACGCGACAAGTTTATCGCCTCCATGAGCGACGAGGAGATGGAGATTTTCAAGCTAGGAGCTACGCTTGAAGCTATAAACTGGTATCGCGCCAAGAAGCATGGGGATAGCTACGACGATTGGCGCATGGCTTGCGAATTCCCCACAACTGAGCTAGAAGCATTTCAATCAACTGGACGTAGAGCCCACGCACCCAACTACATTGCACAAATGCGAAAATATTGCAAAGAGCCCATCTTTAAGGGCGAAATGTTTGCAGACTCTCAAACAGGCAAAGGAGCAATCGACAAATCACTACACTTTGAGGAGTGCGAAGGGGGCGATTTTTGGGTGTGGGCACTACCTGACACCAAAGAGCATTTTAGAGATAGATATGTAGTAAGCATGGATATCGGAGGGCGCACAAAGATTGCCGACTGGTCGGTAATATCAGTAATTGACAGATTATGGAGACGCAAAGAGGGGGTAGAGGAGTGTATAGCAACATATCGCTTCCACCTAGACCAAGATTTAGCCGTCTGGCGCGCTGTTCAGGTGGCAACATTCTACTCCAAAGCCCTGCTAGTTGTTGAAGCAAACTCACTAAATTCACAATCTACCGATGGCGACCACTCATTAACAATCCTAGATGAGATTAAAGATGTATACCCCAATCTCTACTGCCGCAGTGACCCCCAACGCATAGTAGAGGGGCTACCTCTAATGTATGGTTTTTTTACATCCAGAGCATCTAAGACCGACCTGGTAAACCAGATGAACCGCCGTTTCAGAGAGTGCGGATATATAGAAAGAGATGTCCGCGCCTTAGACGAAGCCGATTGCTACGAAATTAAAGATGATGGAAGCTATGGCGCAGTAGTTGGCGAACACGACGACATCTACATGAGCCGTGCAATAGGACTAAAAGCCTCCGACATGCTCAACCGCTAATACTGTGCTCTAGTTAGAAGAAAGTCGCCCAATCTAACGCAAAACAACCCAAATAAAACCCAATTTAAAACTTTGTTTTGGCATTCAAAAAATAAACCATTACCTTTACACCATCACTTAGGTACAATTCACAACTAACAATAAACACATTAAATTATGAAGTTTAATTCTTTGATTGCTGCTACACTACTACTAATCACAGGGTGTGGCACTAGTTATCCAGATGGGGATAGCATCAACAAAAGTTTTGCTCCCGACGGCATACCTTTCACGGTTGTCGACACTGCATGGCGCGCAGACATGCAGGGAAATCACAGAGCCATCGTTAAGGTAAGCTCTACAGAGGAGGCTGTAGTGGCAGCACTGCCATGGCGACGTGCCGATCCTCGCTTTGATCAAAAAAAGGTACTTGTAGTGAGTGCTGCTACTGGTCAGGAGGTTAAGGATGTTTATATTAAAAGCATGAGCGACGAACTAGGTGAGATAGTTTTCAAACCTGAATCAGGTAGCGGAGAGTACTATCTCTATTATATGCCTTACAAATATCTTAAAGGATGGAATGATGCACGCTACGGAGAGCCTTGGAATCACTACTTGCCAGCAGAATATGAGGCAGATCAAGAGTGGTTAGAGAACGTAAAAAAAGATATCGACAACATTCCAGAGTGCAAAGTTGAACGTTTTGAGAGTAGATCTGAATTTGATTTCCTAACCTCAATGGGAACAATAGCTACCGATAAAGAGGTTGAAAAAATGCGTAATAAATTTACTCAAAACCCTGCAATCTTTATAGAGGACAGAGCTTTCCCAATCAGATTAAGAGAAGAGATTCCTGTACGTTGGGTTAACGATGGAGTTAACGACAACTTCAAAGGGGGTGCTATGCGTAACGAATATTACACATGGCAAGTGGCTGTTTGGGCTCTACTTGGCGATGTTGAGAATGTAAAACTTAAATTCTCAGATCTTAAAAATGGCAACGAAACAATAAGCTCTAGCGAGATAACCTGCTTTAATCAAGAGGGTACAAACTGGGATGGAAAACCACTAGATTTCACTATCAACGTTGAGAAAGACAAAATTCAAGCATTGTGGTGTGGTGTGCAAATTCCAGAGAGTGCTAAGGCTGGCATCTACCGCGGAGTTGTAACAATCACTGGTGATAATATCGAGCCTCAAAGTGTAAATATCGCAATTGATGTTGAAAATCAAATTTTAGCAGATAAAGGCGATGGCGATCTTTGGCGCCATGCACGCCTACGTTGGCTAAACTCTCAAATTGGTGTTGACTCACTGCCAGTTGCCCCTTATGAGGCTATGGAGCTTAACAAAAACACAATTATCGCTAGTGGCAAAGAGGTAACACTTTCAGCTAACGGACTTGTTGAGTCGGCAATAATCAATGGCAAACAGATATTTGCATCACCTATTAGTTTCGAGGTTATCACCGACAAAGGAGGTGTTACTTTCAAGGGTGGAGAGCTTACTGCAACTAAGGTTAGCGATGGTTTAGTTGAATGGACAAGCAGCCAAAAGCAAGGCGATATAGAGTTTATCTGCAACGCTTCTATGGAGTATGATGGCTATATTCGCTATAACTTAGAGATTAAATCAGCAAAAACAATCAACGTTAAAGATGTTAGACTTGTAAATAGTTTTAGCTCTTACACCTCAAAATATTTTATGGGTGTTGGCTACAAAGGCGGTTTACGCCCTTCAAAACACACCTTCAACTGGGATGGCCCATACGATAGTTTCTGGATGGGTAACGAACTAGCAGGAGCTCATATTGAGTATCGTGGAGGCACATATCATGGTCCACTTATTCAAGACTACAAACCTGCTCCAACACCTCAATGGTCAAACGATGGCAAAGGAAAAGTTGAGATTTTAACAGCTACAGCAGGCGCATCTAAAGTTATCGCCTCTACAGGAGCAAATAGCATTGATAGCAAAGGTTTAAGTTTCGATTTTGACATTCTACTAACACCTGTTAAACAGCTAGATCCTGAGAAACAATTCACTCAACGCTACTTCCACTCTCTTCCTGTAAAATTTGAAAAAGCAGCTCAAGAGGGGGCAAATATTTGCAATATCCACCATGCACGCAACTTAAATCCAGTGATTAACTACCCATTCATTGTGCGTGATTCGCTTATTGATTTTATCGACAAGCAACATGAGCAAGAGCGCAAAGTGAAGCTATATTACACTATTCGCGAGCTTTCAAACTACACAAAAGAGATATACGCATTCTCTAGCTTGGGTAACGAAATATATCAACCAGGACCTGGATATGGCACTCCTTGGCATACAGAACACCTAATTGATGGTTACAAAGCAGCGTGGTATACTGAACTACCTGGCGAAACTGCCGATGCAGCACTTGTTACCAGCGGCTTCTCACGCTATATTAACTACTATCTTGAGGGGTTAAGATGGATGTATGAGAATTATAAGTTAGATGGTATATATATGGATGATGTGTCGTTTGACCGCACCGTAATGAAGCGTATGCGTAAGATATCAGCAGAGTATCGCCCTGGAGCACTTGTTGACCTCCACTCAAACACTGGCTACTCTATTGGCCCAATGAATCAATACACCGACTTCTTCCCTTACGTTGACCGTCTATGGTTTGGCGAAAGCTTCCAATACAACGCCATGACACCTGACGAATGGTTTGTAACATTCTCAGGAATTCCTTTCGGACAAATGAGCGAAATGTTACAAGGCGGAGGTAATCGCTTCCTAGGAATGGTATATGGTGCAACAGGTCGCCACTCATACAGCCAATTTAACCCTTCGCCTGTATGGGCATTATGGGAATCGTTCGGCATTAAAGATGCTGAGATTGTAGGCTACTGGAGCGAGAAACCAGCCGTTACATGCAACAACTCTCTAGTAAAAGCAACTGCTTATGTTAAAGATGGTCAAACGCTAATTGCCGTAGGAAACTTCTCTGACAAAGATTGCAATGTAAAAGTAACGATAGATTTCAAAGCCTTAGGTTTAGATGCCTCAAAAGTAAAAGTGACATCGCCTGAGATTGAAAGATTCCAGAAAGCAGCTAGCTACGACAAATCACCTAACATTAGTATTAAAGCTAAGGAGGGGGTTATTTTGTTAGTTAATTAGTTGTTGATTAAATACAATAAGTTGCATCATCATATTTGCAATAGGTTACCTTTAAGTGACTGTTAAATCAAAATACTCACTTTAAGGCTAAAATTCCTGCTTGCTTGGTAAAAGTATGCAAAACCAAATTTTGCAATTATTGTTGTCCAATAAAACTAATACGGAATAATGATTAGTGTAGGAGTATTTGCAAAGGCTTGTAGCGGTGCAGGTATGCCAAAGCTAAAGGAGCTGTAATGGCGATAAAATTCTAATCGAGGGTAAGCATCTTATAAAAAGAGGTGTTTGCCCTTTTCAGTTAGCTCCTATCGGATATAGAGTGCCAACCAAAGCAGATTTTGAGAATGACCCCAATTAAGGGGAAAAAGAGAGGAAAGTGCTATAAAAGAAAAACGCTAACAACTTAATTAATTAAGCTATTAGCGTTTTTGGTGGCGGTATGGACGGGACTCGAACCCGCGAGCTAAAGCTCGCATTTGCTGTGTTTGGCGCTCTGTGCAGAGCGAAAGGGGGTCGCGGGTGAGAGCCGCCACCCATATCACAAAAAAGAGCTAATCTTTCGATTAACTCTCTTTTGCGGTATGGACGGGACTCGAACCCGCGACCCCCTGCGTGACAGGCAGGTATTCTAACCAGCTGAACTACCACACCATGGTTCTTATTTGCTGTGCAAAGGTATGGATAATTTTTTTATTTTGCAAATTTTTGGTGTTATTTTTTTGCTTTTATTATCATATGGAACTCAATATGCTGAGTTCCATATGATTGGATGTTTTGCTATAGTCTTTTGCGAAGTTCTTCTCCCTCTTTTTCGAAACCTGGTTTTCCTAGTAGGGCGAACATGTTTTTCTTGTATGCCTCTACTCCTGGTTGGTCGAATGGATTTACTCCTAGGGCGTAACCGCTAATGCCACACGCCTTTTCGAAGAAGTAAAGTAGTGCTCCTATTGTTTTTTCGTTTATTGACTCAATTGACAGTTGAAGATTTGGAACTCCACCGTCAACGTGAGCTAACATTACGCCTGCTTCTGCATTGTGGTTAACCTCTGTGAGTGATTTGCCAGCTAAGAAATTAAGTCCGTCAAGGTTGTCTTTGTCGGCTTTGATATCAAAAGAGCTCCCGCTTTTCTCTACGTGAATAACTGTTTCAAAAAGGTTGCGAACGCCCTCTTGGATATATTGTCCCATAGAGTGTAGGTCGGCAGAGTATGTAACGCTTGCAGGGAAGATTCCTTTTCCCTCTTTTCCTTCACTCTCACCATAAAGTTGTTTCCACCATTCAGCGATATTTTGTAGTTTTGGCTCATACGAGGCAAGTATTTCGGTGCCTTTGCCTAGCTCGTAAAGGGCAGAGCGGTAAGCTGCGTATTGAGCTGCTATATTGTCGTCAAATTTAACATCAGCTGCTGTTTGTCTCTCCATCTCTACGGCACCTGCAACCAGCTCTTTAATGTTGATTCCTGCCACTGCAAGAGGAAGTAGACCAACAGGAGTTAATACAGAGAAGCGTCCTCCCACATTGTCAGGGATGATAAATGTTTTGTAGCCAACACTATTTGAAAGTGAACGAAGAGCACCGCGCTCTTTGTCTGTTACAGCCACGATTCTGCTTGATGCCTCCTCTTTGCCGTATCTATTTTCAATCTCTTCTTTGATGATTCTAAACGCTATAGCAGGTTCGGTTGTAGTTCCTGATTTTGAGATTACCACAGTTGCAATCTCGTAGCTTTTTGTAAGTTGCATAAGCTCGGCGATATACCCCTCACTCATGTTTTGACCTGCAAAAACCACGATTGGATTTTTGCGCTCTTTTTGTAGCCAATCAAAGTTGTTTGATAATGAATCAATAACAGCTTTAGCTCCTAGATATGATCCACCTATACCGATAACGATAACTAATTCTGCTTTTGAGCGGAGTACGTTTGCAGCATTTTCGATCTCATCTAGTTCGCTAGTGGTGATTGAAGATGGTAGGTCTACCCAACCTAGGAAATCATTTCCACGTCCAGTTGCTGAGTGTAATAGAGTATTGCACTCTTCAATAGTTTGTTTCATTGAGGCGATTTTATCGTTAGCGATAAATCCCTCAGCCTTCTTAGGATTAAATTTAATTAATGAACTCATGATTATATTAGTTTATTTGTTAATTTCGACAATTCGTTTCTTGCAGATGCTCTCTTATACAGAATAGCGTATACGGCATCAATAATTGGCAGTTCGATTGATTTGGCACTGCATATCTGTTTTATGCAGTCGGTTGCTCTATACCCTTCGGCTATCATCGACATCTCTATTTGGGCACTTTTTACCGAATAACCTTTGCCTATCATCAATCCGAATGTTCTGTTTCGGCTAAATTGAGAGTAGCATGTAACCAGTAAATCCCCTAGGTATGGAGAGCTATTGATACCGCGTTCAAAGGGGTAAGATTCGTGTAGAAACTTATCTATCTCGGCATGCGCATTTGCAATTAGCACGGAGATAAAGTTGTCGCCATAGCCAACACCAATAGCTATCCCCACTGCAATAGCATAAATATTTTTCATTACGGCACTATACTCGGTGCCATATATATCTTTTAGAAGATTAATTTTGATATACCGTCCTCTGAATTTTGAGGCTAGTAGCTCGCTATTTTCAGTGTCGGTAGTTACGATATTAAGATATGACAATCGCCCAAGAGCAACCTCCTCAGCATGGCAAGGGCCAGTGATAACTCCAATTTGTTTAAATGACAGGTTATACTTTTGGTTTATATACTCTGCAATAGTGAGCAAACCATCAGGAATGATTCCTTTGATAGCAGAGATTACAAATTTATCCTCTAGCGAGGCAGTAAGTGGCTCTAATGTTGATATCAGATAGCTCGATGGTGTTGCAAGTATAACAATATCGGCCATTGATACAACTTCGTTAATATCGCTACTAACATGGAGTGAGGTTGTATCAAAGGTAACAGAACTTAGATACTTGTGGTTGTATGAGTTTTCGATAACCGACTCTGCAACCTCGCTATTGGCTATGTGCCAAGCGACCATCTTCTCATTTTCTAGTAATATTTTAACTAACGCTGTAGCCCAACTACCATAACCTATTACGGCGCAAACGGCATTATTATTTATTGAAAAAGACATAGAACAAAAATTATATTAAAAATCACGACTCCCCTCTTTCCTACAGTTAATTTTAATTGCGATAAAAAGCAGCAGTGTAAACGCCACTAGCGACGAACCGCCATAACTAAAGAATGGAAGGGGTATTCCGATAACGGGAAGTAACCCTATTGTCATTCCTAAATTTACAACCACGTGAAAGAGTAGTACCGAGGCTGTAAAATAGCAGTAGACCCTGCCGAATGTCTCTCTTTGGTTGTCTCCCATTCTCATTAATCTAAGTATTAGAAACATATATAGAGATAGAAGTACGATTGATCCTACAAAGCCCCACTCTTCACCTACGGTGCAGAATATAAAGTCGGTACTCTGCTCAGGTACAAATTTGAATTTGGTTTGCGTACCATCGAGATACCCCTTGCCAATCAACCCTCCTGAGCCTATAGCTATCTCTGATTGAATGACGTTGTAGCCCGACCCTTTTGCATCTTCAAGCAGGCCGAGAGTAACCAGGAAACGTTTCTGCTGATGAGGTTTAGCAATCTCGTAGAATATAAAATCTACCGAGAGCACTATGGTTGCAGCAACAAAGAAGAATAGCGCGTAACCCGCAGCATTTGGAACAAAGCGTCTAATATTTGCGCTAATCAATAGAGGAAGGGTTGCCGCTACAGCGATTACGATAGTATACTCAGGTGCGATATCTACAAAAGGCAGTAGCATATCAACAACCAACAACACAACCATTGCTAGCAACACAATAGAGGTGTAGATTAGTGGATATTTCACATTTTGCTCTTTATAGGCTTCAAGTGCAATGAGTATTAGCAACGCAGCCCCCAGAATAAACCAAGCCTCTAGAAGAAACGATAAGATAAATAGCGTAACAATAGATATTAACACCACATAAAACCATTGAGCAAACCCTTCGCGATATAACACAACCAGAAATGCACTATAGACTAACGCTGAGCCAGTATCGTTTTGCAGCACAATTAACACTGCAGGAAAGAAGGCTATTAGAGCAGTAATTGCTAGATTTTTGAATCGTTTTACGCTATAACCATAAGAGTTCATATAGCTAGCAACAGCTAGTCCAGTGGCAAATTTTGCAAATTCGGCAGGTTGTAATCTAAATGAGCCTATCTCAAACCATGAGCGTGCTCCACTCACCTCTCTGCCAAAGAGCAACACCCCAACTAGGGTCGTGATAGTTAATATATAGACA
>JAWXTQ010000036.1:0-15822 GCA_044433405.1 Rikenellaceae bacterium | reverse complement strand
TCGCTAACATAATCGTCACCATCATCATCACCACTAACACTGATTGTCAATCCTCCTTTAATTTGCGCTTTAAGCTCAAGCTTAAGTGATTGTAGATCGTTTAGAGTTACACCAGCAACACTCTCGCTTGAATTAGCCACTATTGTCAATCTCAAACCATCAAGCTCAGCAATCTGCCCACTCACTGTCTCTTCAATAGTGATTATACTCTCTGAGAACACAGCTGAAGTAGAACCAGAAGCGTCTTTTGTTGCAGAGGCAATTTCGCCCTCAAGTGTAACATCAACTCCCGTAAGCACATTATCATTTGCATCTATAGGCAAAGCCTCAAACGAGAACTCCAAAGGAATAGTATTTGTAGTTATGATGGTAAAAATCAAAGCGTTTGCATTTTTAACATAATCTCCAATCTCGTCTAATATACCTTTAAAATCTAACTCATGCTCAATTTTAAACTCAGCACCAAGAGTTAATGGAACTACAATTTCGCAATCTGCTAAAATTTCGAAATCTCTACCTAGATATATCGTTCCGCTGCTTTTGGTATTATCGGCATCAATAACTGCATTGATATAGATAGAATCTGGCATGTCTCTAATAAGATCTGAAACACCATCTTCTATTGTAAACTCTGTAAAAATAGCAGATGCAGCTGTTGCAGGATCAATATCTTCAGTGAAAGGAATCACAGTTGGACTAGGGTTACCTGCAATACTACCATCTATAATCATAGGAATCTCCATGCTGTTTGTCACTCCTAGAGAGATGTAACTGTTCATAAGATCAAGGTCAACATCACTAGAACCAAACAAGCTTCCAAGATCTGATGCGTATGCATACGATATATCTTGAGACTCTGGATTAATAGTTCCTTGCATTGACACACCATTCATCTCAGTAATTACTGAATAGATACATGTAGTAACATCAATAGGTGTAGATAAATCTACATTAGCGCCATTAGCAGTTAGATAAACCATTCCATCTAAATCCAAAGTTCTGTTTAGACGTAGTGAATCATCTTCTATAACATCACCCTCTAGTGGATGAGTCTCAATCTCTTCAATATTGATTGTACGTGTAATCTTAGCTGATCCATTAGATATTGAAGCGTAACCATCTATATGCAACACCCCATCAATCACATCTTCATGCTCTCCAAAGTTGAAGAAACTAGGAAGGTCAAAAGTTAAATCTCTAACCTCAATATTTTCGACATAGCTAGGTATATTATCAAACTCTATAATGAATTCGAAATATGCAGGAGTATATTCATTCTCTCCATACACAACCATACTCTCTATCTCAACAACCTCTTCAGGCATCTCTTGGTCGATATTCACATCAACCTCACAAATCAAATCAAAAGGAAGCTCAACAGTTGATAGCTGAGCTAACTCTTCATAAGAGTAGCCACTCCAATTCTCTTTAAGTTCGATTATATTCTCAGGAACTTCAGTCTCAGAAATATTCACTTCTGGAATCGAGACTGTTTTTGGGTCTATCTCTTCTGAAAAATCTAGATAGTAATCACCATCACTTCCAACTTTAAATGTGTCATCATCCTCTAAGTCAAGCAGAGAGAATAGTGTTAATTCTTTTGTATTTCCTAATGGAATATACAGGTTTTCACCACCTATGGTGATGTCTGAGTCGATATCGCTGTTGAGATCATAACTATCATCACAACACGATACAACCAACCACGATAAAGCAAATATCGCAAGTACTAAAAAGTAATTTTTTCTCATACAAGGTGTTTTTAGGTTATATGTGAATTAAAGCACAAAGATAGTATTTTTTTATCATTATCAAAAACTACACAAAATTATTGGTGTCCGATTAAAGAATAATATATTAATGTAATTATTTAAACATAAACAAATTATATTAAACTCGAAACAGGGGGCTTACAAAAATAAACTTTACTTTAACCTTCGCCCAAATTTGGTATGTCGTTTGATTTTGCACTAAAATGAGTTCGCGGAGTACTCCTTGTACCCAAGGGGATTTCAAATAGCTTAATTTTAACGCTTTCAAATTTTTAGACTTCATCTTTTAATTTTTCAAAACACACCGTAGAAACCACTATGCTTGCATTTTGAAAAATCAAAATCTAAAATCTAAAAATTCAAAATCGAATAAAACCAGCTATTTGAACTCCCCTTTTGAATCTCATTTTAGGGTAAAAGCAGGCGGCAGAGCAAATTTCCCCAAGAGTTTAACGGACAATGATACAAAATAGTTAACACTATTGTAACATTGTAACATCGTTCTCAAGCACATACCACACGTAACCCTTAACATCCTTATATCCCATTTGTGATAGTAGAGATTTATAATTTTCTACCTGTTTAAGGTGCTTATTGCTTTTAAGTCCAAATTTGTAGTCGATAACTACAGCCTCATCACCATGCGTCAACACCCTATCGGGACGATAGGTCACAAGTCCACCTTCAGAAGATACAGGCAAGAGAATGTCATTTTCGGCTCTTACTCTCCACCTAGAATCAAACCAATCACTGATTATAGGATTTTCAAAAGCTCTCTCTATAGCCTCTTTGGCAGATTGTTTATCCTCGGCCGAGATAACTCCCTCTCTCTCCATCTCGTTGAGTGCATCACTCACCTGCTCGCTACTGTTTATGCGCTCAAAAAGTTTATGCATTATCACCCCATAGTGACGTGGCGAAAGAATGCCATCGCCGTTCTCTAGATAGTAACGCCTCGTAGAGACTCTTATCTTAAGCCTATCTTTATAGTTGATACTTTTATAATCACCCAGATATATTGTATTAAAAGAGTTCTCATCGTCTCCATCTGTAACCACGCCTCTCACACCCATCTGATAACTTTTGTCACTAAAATCAGGCAACGATTGATTGTTTTTCTCAACTAGAGATATTATATTTTCTCGGTATAAATCCTCTATCACCATGTCATATATCTCAGGCTTCTTCACACTACTTAGCATAAGATAGAGCTCCTCACAGCTTCGAGTTAAAGCAACATATAAGGTATTAGCACTCTCAATATGGGTATTAAGCAGCAGATCATAATAACTCTCAGCAAAATAACTCTGAGCCAAACTACTTGAATTACCAACCACAACATCTCCTAGCATGTCAAAAGGCTTAACTGACGAATTAACCCATATTGCAGAGCCTGACTTAGGGCCTAACTTCTGGCGCGCAAATGGCAAAATCACAACTTTAAACTCTAACCCCTTAGAGAGGTGCACCGTTGCGATAAACATCGAACTTCCATTCTGCGGAATATATATTACTGCCGAAGAGCCCTCATTCTCCCACCACTCTAGAAAATGAACCACATCTACGCTATTGTCGGCTGAGAAATTTATCATTTTCTCATGGAGAGCCTGTATGTATGGCAAACAACTCTCTTTTTTATCTATTTCAAGATGTGAAATTATAGCCTCAAAACTCTCTAAAAGAGAGAGGTATTTTAAAGAATCTAAAAAAGTTTTATCCTCTAATGAGAGCTCTCCACTAAAAGAGCCGTGATAGAGTGAGTTGAACCTCAAAGTCTCGATATCACCATCTTGAAGATTAGAGATCTGAGATACACGCATCGCACTTATTATAAGATTAACCTCTCTAGAGTAACTGAGCTTAAGTGCCTGCTGCGACATAAAATCATAACAATACTTATTGTTATCACCACCTCCATTAGAGCTATACTCGGTGATGTAATTTGCCACCTGGGTAGCCTCTTTGTTGCTTCTCACCAAAATCGCAATATCACTAGCACTATAACCTCTATCTTGCGCCGACTCAATAGCATTAATCATCTGCTTCATGTGATTCTGGCTATCGTAATCACAATAACTAACATTCACATACCCTCTACCCTCAATAGCTTTAGGGGAGACATCTTGGTGTAAATCATCGTAAGCCTTTTTTAGGACATCTCTATTCCGCTCAATAAACTGATTACCTAACAACTCTCTTACCTCATCACTACCTTCAATTTGTTCATTCAAGAAATTATTTAGCTTGGCAATAAACTTTGCCATAAAGCAGTTATTAAACCCTATTATATTGGGCTGACTTCGCCAATTGGTAGTTAATGTATCAGGCGGTGCAATACTCTGATTATTTGAGATATCACTATACAAATCGCCCTGCAATAGCCGCCAGTTACCACCTCTCCAGCCATAAATTGATTGTTTCACATCTCCCAGCAGCGTAACATTATCACCACTACCATATGCCAAAGCTTCGTTGATTAGTGGCACAAAGTTTTTCCATTGATCGGTTGAAGTGTCTTGAAATTCATCTATCATAAATCGAGAGTAGTAGTTACCTGCCTTTTCATAAATAAAGGGCACTTCGTTTTCGCTTATCAACTTAGATAGTATATTCATAGATTTACTTATCATTAGCGAACCGCTCTCCTTAGTGATATTGGCAATCTCCTCATTTATCTTTTCTAGCAACAAGAATGAGCGATAATTTTTGAGCACTGCCGAGCATGTGTTCCTTAAGAGTTGAGAAGAATCAATCATCTCAATTAGTTTAGATAATTCACGAACTATCTGCCCCTGCCGAGGTTTTACGCTACTACCCCATTTGCCCTCTCCATTTGCTGTTTTTTCGGTGTTTTTACCATAGGTAATCACCCCCGATTTTATCTTTTTCAGGTCTGAAACAAAGCTTCTCGATTTTCCTGGCAACTGATCACTCTCTAATCCCTTTATCGTCTCAGTCACTTTTATTGCCTGCTCTTTAATCTTGATTACCTCTTTATTATACTCACGCTCAACAGCCTGAAAAAGTGGCTCTAAATCATCATTCATCGTATTAGACGACTGATTATTAATGCTTCCAGTCAATCGTCTCAAACTCTCCTTAACATTGGCTGAGCGATTATTGCTAAGATTATCGTCGATTATGCTCTCAATGATTAATTGCAGCTTTGAGTCATATTTTGAGCTATCTATCACCCTGTCAATTGCCATTAGGGTGGTATATTCATTATCAAATTTAATGTTATATCCCCCCTCTAATCCCAATTCGCGCACAAATGAACGCAATATCTTTTGAAAAAACTTGTCAATCGTAAATACGCTAAAAAACGTGTAATCATGAAGAATATAACGGAGTGCCTTTTGAGCATTAAGCACAATCTTTGAACTATCAATGCCTTCATCACTCACAAACTGCTCATAAAATAGATTCTTGTCGCCAGGTTTATAGTTGCTTAGAGCGTTTAATTCTCTCAATATTCGCTCTTTCATCTCGGAAGTAGCTTTATTGGTGAATGTAACGGCAAGAATATTTCGATAACTCTCTGGCGATATAATCAACATTCTGATATATTCGAGAGTTAATCGGTAAGTTTTTCCAGAACCAGCAGAGGCTTTTATAATCTTTATACTACCCATTGTTTTGTTGTCGGCTTTTTAAATCAAAATAAATTTTATCATATAGTGGTGTACTAACCCCTAGCTCCTTAGCTCGATGAGATATATAGCCACACTGCCCCTCTAGCTCAGAGCTTCGTCCATCGTTAAAATCGCGTTGCATCGAGGTGGTCATGCCATAAGGGCTAACCGCTATATACTCTAGACTGATGTCAACTAAATCATCGGCAAGATAGTGTCCTAAAGCTTTTGCAACGGCTATAAACTCTAAAAGCAGAGCAACATAATGCTCCTTGTAGATTGTTTTCTCTAATATCTGGCCACTAGTAATTCCAAAATAGGTTTGCAGAGTTGACAAGGTTGATATTCTCGAAAATTTAGTCCACACTCTACTCGAAATATTATCATCAATGTCTATATGGTCAAATGCAGCACTAAGAATTGCCGAGAGCTCAGAAAGGTAACTATTATCACCCTCTGGGTCTCCATAATAAAAGTGAGTTCGCCCAACAATTCCATCTTCAACAACAACACCACACGACTCTATACGACTCATTACATAGACACATCCATCTAAAACTCGATTACAAGGGAATGCTTTAAGGAGCTTATCTCTTCCATCAACTCCATTTTGAAAAGGAATAATAATAGTGTTATTGTCGATAGTTTTAGCAACCCTCTCAATGATTGACTCAACAGAGTAGCTCTTCACACAAACAAACATATAGTCCATAATTGGAGAGTGGTCACAATTATCATAAACCGCATTTGGCATGGTAGTGATAGTTTTTCCTATCTCTTTCGACTTCAAGGTTAAGCCATCTCTCTTTAATTTATCAGCTGTTTCACCTCTAGCAAAAAGAGATATTTTCACCTTGTCACTGTTTTGGTAAAACGACGACAAAAGCGCGCCTAGATAGCCTCCAACACCTCCTATTCCGATTATTCCTATATTTATCATTGTCCTCTCTTTTAAAATAAGATTATAAATTGTATATTTGCACAAATTCAAAAGTATAGAATTTTTTTTATATAAAGACTAAAATAGTTGATTATTATAAAATTTTTGTTAGCAGCGTTGTCTTTAAAGAACATAATACTTTATTTTCAAGAGTGTTATAAATACACCACAACTTTAAGTACGCACAACACTTGTATTGTAATTTAAAAAAGAACTAAATAATGAGTAAATTTAAATCTGGATTTGTAAATATTGTAGGTAATCCAAATGTTGGAAAATCTACATTAATGAATGAACTAGTGGGTGAAAGAATATCTATTATCACCTCTAAAGCGCAAACTACGCGCCACCGTATAATGGGTATTGTTAATGGAGAGGATTTTCAGATTGTCTATTCTGACACTCCTGGAGTGCTAAAACCAAACTATAAACTTCAAGAGTCAATGCTAAAATTTTCGACTAGTGCAATTGGTGATGCTGATATTATCCTTTACGTTACTGACACTGTTGAAAATATTGAGAAAAACCTAGAATTTATAGAGAAAGTTAGAGCTAGCGAGATTCCTACAATTGTAGTAATCAACAAAATCGACCTTACTACTGCCGAGAAACTAGACGATCTAGTTGACAAGATCAAAGGGCTGCTTCCTAATGCGGTAATAGCTCCAGCTTCAGCAACTAACAAGTTCAACATTGAGAACATCTTTAACCTTATAATCGAGAAACTACCTGAAGGGGAGGCGTTTTACGAGAAAGATGCATTAACAGACAAGCCAATGAGATTCTTTGTTTCGGAAATAGTAAGAGAAAAAATACTACTCACATACGACAAAGAGGTACCCTATTGTGTAGAGGTGGTAGTTGAAGATTATAAAGAGTCGCCACAAATTGACAAAATTAGAGCGATTATTTATGTGGCACGAGATTCGCAAAAGGGAATCATTATTGGCCATAAGGGGAATAGACTGCGCGAAATAGGCACTAAAGCGAGATTAGATCTAGAAGAATTCCTACAAAAAAAGGTGTTCTTAGATTTGTATGTTAAAGTTAGCAGCGATTGGAGAGATAGCGAAAAAGCTCTAAAAAATTATGGTTATATAGAGTAGTAATAGATAATTTATGGGTGAATTAATAGGAAATATTATCATCAAAGCTAACGATTTTATCTGGAGTTATGTAATGATTGCATCGCTGATTGCGGTGGGATTAATATTCACTTTTAAGAGCAAATTTGTTCAGTTTCGATATATTCCTGAGATGTTTAGACTCCTTAAAGAGAAGAGCTTTACAAGCAATAAAAGCACTTCGTCTTTTGGAGCATTCTGCGTCTCTTTAGCCTCACGAGTAGGCACAGGTAACATGGCTGGCGTTGCAACTGCAATTGCCATTGGCGGCCCTGGAGCTATATTTTGGATGTGGCTAGTCGCCCTAATTGGAGCAGCAAGCAGTTTTGCCGAGAGCTCTCTTGCCCAGCTTTATAAGCGTAGTGATGGAGCAAATGGATATGTGGGTGGCCCTGCCTACTATATGGAACAAGGATTAAACAAACGATGGATGGGAGTGCTATTTGCAGTTATTATCTCATTCACATTTGGCCTCTTTTTCAATTCGGTTCAGTCAAATACAATTGTACTATCTCTGGGCTCAGAACTAGAACACTACAAAGCATGGTTTGGCATTGGACTCTCTATCACAACCCTGCTAGTGATTTTTGGGGGAATAAAAAGAATAGTATCGTTTTCTAGTGTAGTAGTGCCTATAATGACCGTTGGCTATTTAGGTATCGCACTTTTTGTTATGGTTACTAATATTCACCTATTATGGGATGTCATAAAGCTCATCGTAGGCAGTGCATTCGGCATAGAACAAGCCTTTGGCGGAGGTATAGGAGTAGCAATTATTCAAGGGGTAAGGAGAGGACTTTTCTCAAATGAGGCAGGAATGGGATCTGCCCCTAACGCCGCAGCTACAGCAGATGTAACGCACCCAGTAAAACAGGGGTTAATACAATCTCTAGGGGTGTTTGCTGACACTATGATTGTGTGTTCATGTACAGCATTTCTAATTTTAGTTTCAGGAGTGCCCATTGATGGCAGCATTCAAGGCATAGAGTTAACACAAGCAGCTATGAATGTGCATCTTGGTGATAATATAGGAGCTCCATTTATTACCGTATGTATATTCTTGTTTGCCTTTAGCTCAATTATTGGAAACTACTATTATGGCGAAGCAAATATTAAGTTTATCACAAACAAAAAAGCGTGGCTCACCATATACCGCATAATGGTTGGAGTTATGGTGTTTTGGGGTTCGGTAGCCTCACTAGAAATGGTTTGGAATCTAGCCGATTTCTCGATGGCTATCATGGCATTAATCAACCTTATTGCCATATTTATGTTGCGAAAAGCTGTAGTAATGCTATATGTCGACTACAACACAAAACGCAAAAAGGGGGTAATATCACCTCAATTTAAAAATGATGAATTTGAGTCTTGGAAATAACTCTATTGTGCATTCACTCTAAGCGAAATACCCACAATAATTTTGACCTGACAACGATATAAATAGACGAAGTAAAACATTTAAAATATACACTTATGAACAAATTAATTAGAACAGTTGGATTGATTGCTCTAGCAATCTCATTTGCTGCATGTAGCCCTAAAAAAGCGGCAGTTGAGATTGACTATCAAGTCATCCCAGCAGTTAAAGAGATGGACTTTTACAAAGGTGCTCCATTTGTATTGAGCCCAAAGGTTAAAATCGTTTACCCAGGATTTGCTGAGGAGCTAGAGAGCAGTGCTCAATTTTTGGCTAGCTATCTTAAAGATGCAACTGGTTTAGATTTCGCTATTGAGAAAGATGGCGATGCCAAAGGTAATATTATATTGAGAATACTAGAGAGCAACGAGGATAGTCAAGATAGCTACACTATGCTTGTTATAGCTGACGGTCTATCTATTAGTGCTCAATCTTTGTCGGGTATATTTTATGGAATTCAAACACTCCGCAAATCACTACCTGCTACCTTTAGCCCAACAATCACACTTCCATCGGCAGTGATTAAAGACTCTCCACGCTTTGGGTATCGCGGTGTACATCTAGATGTTGCACGCCACTTCTATGGTGTTGATGAGATAAAGAAATTTATCGACATGATGGCTCTTCACAACATGAACAAGCTACACTGGCACTTAACAGACGATCAAGGTTGGAGAATAGAGATAAAAAAATATCCTCTACTAACCGAAATTGGCTCAAAACGTAAGGAGACTGTTATTGGCCGCAATTCTGGCCAATATGATGGCAAACCTTACAGCGGTTTCTACACTCAAGAACAGATAAAAGAGATTGTGGAGTATGCTGCTGACCGTTTCATCACAATTATCCCTGAAATTGACCTTCCTGGTCACGTTCAAGCTGCACTTTCTGCCTACCCAGAGTATGGTTGTACAGGTGGTCCTTATGAGCCTTGGACTGAGTGGGGCGTTTCTGACCATGTGCTTTGTGCTGGAAACGACAAAGCTCTAACATTTGTTGACGACATATTTGATGAGATAATCGAGCTATTCCCCTCAAAATATATCCACATCGGTGGAGATGAGTGCCCTAAGACACAATGGGCTAAATGTCCTAAATGTCAAGCTAGAATCAGAGCTCTAGGAATAAAAGGCGATAGCAAACACACCAAAGAGGAGTATCTTCAAAGTTATGTTATCAAGCATGTCGAAAAACACCTCAACAGCAAAGGTCGTCACATCATTGGATGGGATGAGATTTTAGAGGGTGGTCTATCAGAAACGGCAACAGTAATGTCGTGGCGCGGTGAGACTGGCGGTATCGAAGCTGCTCAAATGGGCAATGATGTGATTATGACTCCTAACACTTACCTCTATTTCGACTACTATCAATCTCCAGATACTAACATTGAACCACTAGCAATTGGGGGATATCTACCTCTTGAGAAGGTTTACAGCTACGAGCCAATGCCTGAATCACTAAACGAAGAGGAGCAAAAAAGAATCATTGGAGTACAAGCTAACCATTGGAGCGAATATTTACCTACATACGAGCAAGTTGAGTATATGTCACTACCTCGTTGGGCTGCCTTAGCAGAGATTCAATGGAGCGACAAAGCGTTAAAAAGTTACGACTACTTCTTAACACGCCTACCTCACCTAATCACATTTTACGACAAGGCGGGCTACAACTACGCTACTCACATCTATGATGTTCATGCTACATTCACTCCAAACTCTGACAAAGGAGTTGTTGAAGCGCGACTACAAACAATAGACGATGCACCAATCCACTACACTCTTGACGGTAGTGAGCCATCTGTTAACTCTCCTAAATATAAAGGTGCGGTATTAATTAGCGAAAGCTGCCAAATAAAAGCTGCCTCATTTAGAAACGGAAAGAGCAGCCGAGTGTTTAGTGAAAACATAAACTTCAGCAAATCTACAACTAAGAAGATTACTGCACATCAACCTATAAACAGACTATATGAGTTTGAGGGAATAGGCACACTAGTTGATGGACTAAAAGGTGATGGAAACTACAAAACTGGCCGTTGGATTGGTTTTGTACGTAGCGACTTAGATGTTACAATCGACCTAGGTGAAGCAGACGAAATTTCAAGCGTTGCATTAACAACATGTGTTGAAAAAGGCGACTGGATATTTGATGTTAGGTCGTTATCAATCAAAGTGTCTGAAGATGGTGAGAACTTCACTGAGGTTTACTCTAAAAAGTTCCCAGCAATGAAGAGCAACGACCGTAACGGCCTATATCAACACAACTTAACCTTTGACAAAACAAAAGCTCGCTATGTTAAAGTTTTTGCTGAGAGCGAAAAATCCATGCCTGCATGGCATACTGGCAAAGGCAATCCAGGATATATCTTCGTAGACGAGATAGAAATAAATTAACTATTATTTAGTATTTCTCACTGATTTTTAAAAATTCTCACAAATATTCATTATATTTGTGAGAATTTTTATTTACCAATACCACTAAACATGAAACATCGTAATATAACGGCGCTACTTCTTCCAGGCATGGTATTAACCTCACTCATATCTAATGCTCAAAGTGAGAGACCTAATATTATAGTAATCTTAGCTGACGACGCAGGTTATGCCGACTTTGGCTTTATGGGCTCACAAGATATCAAAACGCCTAACCTAGATGCACTATCTGCACAAGGGCGTATTTTTAGCGACGCTCATGTTGCAGCTACGGTGAGTAGTCCATCGCGTGCAATGTTAATGACTGGCCGCTACGGACAACGTTTTGGATATGAATGCAACACCGAAAGTGCTGGCCAAGGATTACCAGAAACAGAGCAAATTTTACCTGCTCTATTAAAGAGCCAAGGCTACAACACTGCATGTATCGGAAAATGGCATTTAGGCTCACTAGATTATCAACATCCCAATACAAAAGGATTTGATGAGTTTTATGGTTTGATTGGTGGAGGCAGAAACTACTATTACAATGAGAACCAAAGCGACAAACCTGATAGCGACAGCAAATATTTGCACAATAGCGAACCCACAACATTTGAGGGTTATTTCACCGATGAACTAACGCGCAGAGCTAAGGAGGTTATTGCACAAAGCAACGATAGCCCTTTTATGATGTATCTCTCATACACAGCACCTCACTCACCAAATCAAGCAAAGGCTGAAGATTTAGAGCTATTTGAGGGTGAACCTCGCGCAGTCTATGCAGCAATGATGTGGGCACTCGATAGAGGCGTAGGTGAAGTTGTTGCTGAGTTAGAGAAAAGTGGCAAACTAGACAACACCATAATATTCTTTTCAAGCGATAATGGAGGTGCAACAACCAACAACTCATCAAATCTACCACTCAAAGGATTTAAGGGCAACAAATTTGAAGGAGGTCAACGCATTCCATTTTTTGCAGTTTGGGGCGACAAATGGCAAGGAGAAGTTATTGATGGGCTATCATCTACTTTAGACATATTTGCTACACTAGTTGATGTGCTAGATATACCTAAGAAAGAGTTAGCCAACCCAATAGATGGAGTCTCGCTACTACCTTGGCTAGAGGGTAAGAAGCAGGGCAATCCCCACAAAGAGCTATATTGGCGAAAAATGGACTCAAAATCTATAAGATATAAAGATTATAAGTTGATAGTAACAGAGGGAGTAAACAGCGCACTGTACCATATAGGTAGCGACATAGCAGAGTATAATAATATCATAGATAGCGAGCCAAAAATTGCATCCAAACTGCTTAAGAAGCTAGAAAATTGGGAAAAAGAGTGCTGCATAGAGCCGCTATGGATTGAAAATGGCTGGGCACCAATCACTAACGGCTACCATCAACGACTTATGAATAACGAGATTAAAATCGCCGCTGATTTGTATAAAAAATAGATTAGGGTGATTGGCGTGATTGGCGGCTTTCACCGCATGTGCTAAAGCACATGCTAGTAGGAATAGTTTTTATTTCTTATGTTTCATACCTTCGGTATGACAACGAAATAAAAATCTATTACTACAAGCATGAGTGCAACTCATGCGGTGAAAACCGCCAATCATGCCAATCATGCCAATCATGCAAACTCATTCTACAAACACTTCACATACATTTTACCTTTTACGCTACGTATCAAACCCTTTAATTCCAGGGCGGTAAGTATGCTCATTATCTTGGCTGGTGAAAGATTGCTGCTTTGGATAAGTTCGTCGGCTGCATAACAATTGTTATCAACAAACAAATCTAATATTACCTGCTCATTTTCAGATAATATTATCGAATTAAAACTCTTAGGCGCGCTCGTAATCTCATCTTTTTGCCATACCATTTCGCGCTGGATATCTTCAACACTAAGCAGCAAATGAGCCTTTCTGTCGCTTAAAAGTTTTATATTACCTGCAAACGATTTATCTATTGTTCGCGCAGGAAATGCAAAAACATCGCGACCATACTCGTCAGCTAAATTTGCTGTAAATAGCGAACCTCCTCTTTCGGGTGATTCAGAGAGAATCAAACCGCTACTTATACCTGCAATTATCCTATTTCGCTTTAAAAAACTATATCGAGTGATTGTGGTTTTGGATGGATGTTCGGTGATAATTGCACCTCCAGACTCTATAATCTTACGTGCTAAATCGCGGTGGTCACTAGGGTATATCATATCCAATCCATGCGCCACTACGGCAACCGTTTTCAACCCATATTTAAGGGCAAAACGGTGTGCATAGCTATCAATACCGTAGGCTAAACCACTAACAATAACAGCATCGGGGTGCTCGCTAGCAATCTCAGCCACAATCTGCTCGGTTGCCGTCACCCCATAGTTAGAACACTTACGCGTTCCTACTATAGCTATCCATTTCTCGTTAGCTTGCGAAAGATCTAACGCTCCTTTACTGTATAGTATAGGTGGAGCATCTTGGATAGTTGATAGAGTTGAAGGATAGTTATCATCCCCAATAACGTAGGTGTCGATAGAGAAGCGTTTGATAAACTCTTGCTCCTCTACCAACCTCTCTTGAGCGACAATATCAAAAAGCTTTTTTATATCTTTCTCCTTGAAACGAGTTCGCGCTATAATCTCCTCAGCTGTTAGACTGAAGAGATTAGTTGCGCAGCCAAAGATATCTAGCAGCTCTACTGCCACGAGTGGATCTATTCCAGTGAGTGAAAGACGGATATTATCGCTTTGCATAACTATTTAAGATATTTATCTAACCATTCATAAAATTCGCGATGCCAAATCATGGCGTTTTGAGGTTTAAACACTTGGTGTCCCTCATCTTCAAAAGCTACTAATCTAGCTTCAAGCCCCATTGTACGTGCAGCTGTAAAGGCTTGCAAATTTTCGCTATATGGAATACGATAATCTTTAAGCCCTGAGAATATCAATATTGGAGAATCCCAGTTTTTAACAAATTTATGAGGAGAATTTGCATACGAACGTTTTGCGATTGGATCGTCAGAGTGAGGTGCTCCTTTTAGGTCGTTATTTGGAAACCAAAGCTCCTCTGTTCCATAATAGAAGCTCTCCATATTAAACATTCCACAATGGGCAATAAACGTTTTGAATCGTTTCTCGTGATTACCCGCTAAGAAGAATGTAGAGTATCCTCCATAGCTTGCGCCAACACATGCACGACGATCACTATCTACCCACTTCTCTTTACTAACTGCATCTATAGCACTTAAATAGTCCTTGATATTTTGACCGCTATAATCGCCAGAAATTTGATCTAACCACTCACTACCAAACGATGGTAAACCACGACGGTTAGGAGCAACAACAACATAACCTTGGGCTGCCATAAGTTGGAAATTCCAACGGTAGCTCCAAAACTGACTCACTACACTTTGAGGACCTCCTTGACAATATAGCAGGGTTGGATATTTTTTGTTTTCATCAAAGTTAGGAGGTAATATCACCCAAACCAACATCTCTTTTCCATCGGTTGTTTTCACCCAACGTTTCTCAACTTTTGCCATATCTACATTATCGTAGATATCTTTGTTTATATAACTAATCTGCGTCTCATCTCCGCTAGACGGATCAACACTAAATATCTCGCTAGCCATTGAGAGTGTAGTTTTTGTAGCAAGAAGCTTATCTCCATATTTCAAAATTGAGTTATAATCATGAAGTCCCTCAGTAAGCACCTCAACCTCAGCTCCCTCTTTAACCTCAACTTTACAAATTTGATGAGTAGCCTGCATTGGAGCAATAAAATATAGTGAGCTATTAGAATCCCACACCAAAGAAGAGGCATTGTAATCAAACTCTTTAGTTAGGTAGCTCTTTTTGCCGCTCTCTAAGTCAACAACAAAGAGTCTCTCCTTGTCTGACTCGTTAGACATGCGCTCCATACTCACCCACGCCAACTGTTTGTCGTCTGGTGAAAATAGTGGATAAAGATCATACCCAACCATACCCTCTGTTATGTTGGATGTTGTCTTGTCGGCCATATTATATAGATATATATCAGAGTTTGTACTCTCGGCATACTCTAGCCCTGTTAATTTTTTGCAAGCGTATGCAAGCAACTTACCATCGTTGCTCCAACTTATCTCACTAGAGTCAAAATATGGGGCAAGTGGAGCATCCCAAGGCTCACCCTCCATAATATTCGTTGCATTTTGGATTGACACTCCATCAAACTCAGCCACAAAAATATGGCTATAAGTTCCATCTAACCAGTAATCCCAGTGGCGCGCCATCAAATCATCATAAATCATAGCATTAGCCTTATCCATATCAGAGTGCTTATCTTTGGCCGTTTGATCTACTTTTACTTGTGTAGTATACCAAATTGATGTTTGATTAGGTGAAATTTGATAACCATTAATTCCACCCTCTACTGAGGTTATTTTTTTGAGTTTACCGCTATTTACATCTACCTGCCACAACTGACTTCCACCCTCTCTATTTGAGATAAAATAGACACTCTTGCCATCACTACTCCATGTA
>JAWXTQ010000035.1:0-15856 GCA_044433405.1 Rikenellaceae bacterium | reverse complement strand
AATCTTCGCAGGTTACACTCTTCCTATGGAACGACTTCTTAGTAAAAATCCAGGATTGCGTTCTCGTCTTACCTCTATGTATTTTGACGACTACAACGTGGAAGAATTAATGCAAATCGCTGATCTATGGCTAGAAAGAAATTGCTACTCATTAACTACTGATGCGCGCAGCTATCTTGAGTCAACTGTAGCGACTGCATACGCTTCACGAGGAGACAACTTTGGGAATGCACGTTATGTAGTGAATCTTCTCGAAAATGAAATACAACCCGCAATGGCAGAGAGGGTCATGACAATCGACAACCAGGCATCCTCTTTTGATTTACTTACCACAATTGAGGCATCTGATATTCCAAATAACAATGCTGAAAAAGATGGAGCAGAAGATGCAATTGAGAAATTAGATAAAATGGTTGGACTACGTAGTCTAAAAGGTCAAATTCGTAGTCACCTTAGCTATATACGCTTTGTTCAGGCACGTCGTAACAATAAGATAGATACTCCTATTCCACCTCTACATATGATTTTCACTGGAAATCCAGGAACAGGAAAAACAAGTGTGGCAGAGTATCTAGGAGATATTTATCGTTCGATGGGTGTTTTATCGACAGGGAATGTTATAAAAGTGACTAGAGCTGATATGATAGACCAATACATCGGTGGAACTGAAGAGAAGATGAAAGAGCTCTTAAATGCTGCTCATGGAAATATTTTATTTATTGACGAAGCGTATACTCTCTTTAGCAAGAACGACAAGGATGTGGGTAAAAACGCTATTAATGCACTTTTAGACACTCTTGGCAAAGAGAACCCTGACATGATAGTCATAATGGCAGGCTACTCAAAAGAGATGGAAGAGTTATTAAGTATAAATCCTGGACTTAAGGGGCGATTCCCTTACACCTTTAACTTTGAGGATTATGACGAGGACGAACTCTACGAAATTGCTTTAAGCGTTATTGAGCGAAACTCATTAAACCTAACCAATGGAGCAGAAGAAGCCCTAAAAGCTATTATACGTAAGGAGTGTAAAACAAAAGATAGTAACTTCAGTAATGCTCGGTTCGTAGTGCGCCTAATCACCACCCAAGTGCTACCAAATATGGCTATGCGCCTAGAGGGAGAAACTGACTCTAAGAGATTAAAACGCATATATCAAAAAGATATCCCAATCGAGCATAAAGAGATTGAGATGATCAATAATAATCTATTTGATGAGGATGCTATAGAATCAGCATTAAGTCGTTTAGATGCGATGATAGGTTTAACAAAAGTTAAGGTTGCAATACACCAATTTGTGGATTTTGCAAGGGTTCTTAACCGCAAAGATCCTACACAAATAGAACGCTACCCCTTAAAATGGAGTTTTGTTGGCAACACAGGCACAGGCAAGTCATCTGTGGCTGAAATATTGTCTGAGATACTAAAAGCAATGCACCTACTTGGCAAAGGACACACGGTCGAGGTAAATGCAGAAGAGTTATATGGAGTAGCAACCTATAAAGCCGATGAACTTTTACAACAAAGAATGAGAGAGTCTCTACAAGGTTTGTTGTTTGTTGATGGTGATGCACCACAGTTTAGAGTCTCTAACTCTTCATATAATCCCGACTATTTACGCATGTGCTTAGCTGTTAATACTGCTGAAATACATGGCCGTTTTGCAGTTGTTATTGCAGAGCAAGACTCTCCGCGCATTGGGTTAGCTAAAAGTCTTAATAAGATAGGAATTAATAATTTCAACCACACCCTAATCTTTGACGATTATAGTGCCGAAGAGCTGATGGCAATACTCTCATTGAAACTTAAAGAGCGTAATTTACAACTTAGTACCGAGGCTGCAACAATAATGTATAGTTACATTAAACGCCTTGTGGCAGAAAGTGGACAATGTGAAGCTAATGCTCGCTCTATTAAGGAGCTATCAAACGCAATACATAGCTTGATAACATTAGGCAAGAATCAAAATAAGATTATTGATGCTGAAATAGTCGCCCCATTTGCTCAACCACAATCGACTCGAAAAAGTATAGGATACTAATAATAAATAGCTACTTCCCCTTATTAATAAGGCTACATTGGTACATTTCTTGCGAAACATCTTGAAAATTTATATGTATGGCAGAGCACTTTAATACTGGGAATGTAGCATTTATGATGCTAGCGACTTTGTTGGTGTTTATTATGACACCTGGGTTGGCTTTTTTTTATGGCGGTCTTGTTGAGCGGAAGAATTCACTCACCATGATGTTTTATACCTTTATCTCTATAGGTATAGTTACTGTAATGTGGTATTTTGGTGGATTTTCGCTTGTGTTTGGCAGTGATATAGGGGGTGTGATAGGTGATATTTCGCAATATTTCATGCTTAAGGATGTCGATTTTGACATAAACAAGGAGTACGGAGATACTATACCTTTTTTGATGTTCTTTATTTATCAACTAATGTTTGCGATTATTACTGCTCCGCTAATGACTGGGGCATTTGCTAATCGGCTATCTCCTTTTGGGTGGATTAGAATGCAGGTGTTGTGGATGTTGCTGATCTATTTTCCTGTTGCCCACATGGTCTGGGGTGGTGGTTTCTTATCAGAAATAGGTTTTGTTGATTATGCTGGTGGTTGTGTGATTCATGCTACGGCTGGATTTAGCTCTCTAGTTGCAATATTAATACTCGGACCACGAAGCAAAAAGCCAAAACAGGGATATGGCAATATAAATTTGGTTTTACTAGGCACTGCACTGCTGATGTTTGGTTGGTTTGGCTTTAATTCAGGAGGAGCACTTGCGGCAGACAAGATAGCAGCTATTGCATTCGTCAATAGTGCAATTGCAGCGGCATTTGCACTTGTAGTTTGGGTGTTGATAACATATCTATATAAACGTAAATTATCATTTGTAGAGCTTACTACTGGGGCTATAGCAGGTCTTGCAACTATTACACCTGCATCAGGGTATGTAACCCCTCAAAGCGCAGCACTGATAGGGGTGCTTGCGGCAATTGGTTGTTACTATTTTGTAGAGCTTTTAAAACGCTTTAAGGTTGACGATGCACTTGGCGTGTGGGGGGTACATGGAATGGGTGGTTTCATGGGCACTGTTTATATTGGTATTTTTGCCTCTATGCGTGTAAATGGAGTTGAAGCAAGCTTATCGCAATTCACGGTGCAACTTTTGGGAGTAGTGGGGGTTTCGATCTATTCGATGGTAGTAACTTGGATTATCATGAAGTTGATAGGAGGTAAAATCCCAGATTATATACAGGAAAAGGGATTAGACTCTGAATATTTCGCTGATTGATCTATGATACTGGGTAGATAAGTTAAATTTCTCACCTCTTTTTAACGAACAATCAAACTTATAATGTAGACTACATATATCAATAGCAGCATAACACCCTCAATGCGGTCGATTTGATGGCGACGGAAGGTGAATATAAACATAAATAGAAGCAGTGAACCTAGACAGACTAGTGACACATCGACAAACGACACACTCGCTAGAGAGATTGGGCTTATAAGCGATGCTCCTCCCAATACCAGCAATATGTTAGCAACATTTGAGCCTAGTACATTTCCCAGTGCCATTTGTGGCATTCCTTTTTTTGCAGCCATAACACTTGCGACAAGTTCAGGCAGCGATGTTCCCCCTGCCAAAAGGGTGACTGATATTATATAGTTGCTTACACCTAGTGCTTTAGCTATAGCGACAGCTTTATCAAGGAAAATATCACCTCCAAAAAGGAGAACAGCAATTCCGCCAATAGCCATAACAAAACCTTTTGCTAATGACTCTTTCTTAGCGGTTTGGTTTGACGTGATGTAGCTTTCGATTGTTTTGCCTGTAGAACTTACACTCTGAATCATAAAAAAGAGAAAGCCACTCAATAAGATTGCCCCTTCAAGTCGAGTTATGCTCTCTGGCATAAATTTAAAGCCGAATAGGTTTAAGCAAAATAGCAGAAGCAGAAAAGTTGCGCATAACGTTGCAGGGATTGTCTTAAAACAATTCTCTCTAGAGAGTCTAATAGGTCGTATTGTAGCGACTACACCTACAATGACAAACGTATTGAACATATTAGAACCCAATACATTACCTAGTGCCATTTCTGTATTTCCGCTTAGTGCTGACGAGAAACTAACCACCATCTCAGGAGCAGACGTTCCGATAGCGATAATAGTTAAACCAATAATAAATTCTGACACTTTAAAACGTCGCGCAACAAGAGCTGCACCATCAGTCATGCAGTCCGCACCCACAACTATAAGCACGAGTCCGACTATAAGTAGAATAAAATCTAGTATCATACGATTAGAATCATAAATTTCACATTAAAACAGACAAATATAGCTAAAGTTTTTGAGAAACAGGTCAAGATTCACCCCAACTACTCTTTTACCAACCTATATCCTTTTTCAATTAACAAAGATCCAAGTGGTGCTGTTATTATTATTGAAAGCACAGCAACGGTCAAGATAATCTTTCCACAAGGCAACCCTAGCGATAAAGGTATTGAACCTATTGCAGCTTGTACTGTAGCTTTAGGGATATACGCAATCATGCAAAAGAGTTTTGCTTTCATATCTAACCCTTTAGCTGTTAACAGTGAGACAAATACTCCTGCCAATCTAAAGATAAGCACCCCCAAAAGTAATATCACAGCCGACAAACCTGCACCTACGGCAAATTTCAAATCAATAGTTGCACCTACCAACACAAAAAGCATAATCTCAGCGCCAACCCATAGCTTTGTGAACTTAGGAGATATGCGTCTTGCAACAGCTTCATAAAAATACAATATGCTTGCACTCATAGTCATCACAGCTAGCAATCCTGAAAATGGCACAACACCCTTTAAAGCGGACTCCGCAGCCACAAAGAAGAACGAAATACTCAATAGCAATAGCAGCTTCACAGTATCGCGCATATGTACCTTTTGAAAAAATAGAGACAGCAAATATCCAACTGTAATACCTACGCCCACACCTAGGATTATAGATATAGGAATCTGACCAAAACTAGAGGCGGTTACCTCTCCACCGCTAACTAGAGAGCAAAATGAAGAGAAGAGCACAATTACAAAAATATCATCAACAGAAGCGCCAGCCATAATTAATTGCGGAATACTTCTTCGAGTTCCAATCTTATTATCAATCATATATAGCATTTTAGGCACAATAACGGCAGGAGAAACTGCTGCTATTACACTACCTAGCAAGGCAGCCTCAATAATTGAGACTCCTAGCAACCAAGGAGCAAGAATTATCATACCTACAATTTCAAAACATGCAGGTATAAAACTCATAAGTGCAGCAGGTAGCCCCACTCTCTTTAAAGCGACCAAATCCATAGCCAAACCTGCGCGTATAAGAATAATTACTAGAGCTATCTGACGCAACTCAGCCGATATTGAGAGCAATGAATCAGAAAGCATATCTAAGCCATAAGGACCTAAAATCACCCCTGCAAACAACATTCCAATCAGTGGAGGCAAACCCAATTTACGACACAAAGAACCTAAGATTAGCCCCAACACCAAGATATATGCAATACTTAACAACATAACGTTAAAAATATTTATTTAAGAAGCAAAGGTACTATTTTCTTACCCAATACAAAAAGAAGAATTGTGTTTAAGTTTTTTTTAGAAAAAAACCTTCGTCGCTGATGCTCCTCGGGCTCACTAACGTTCGCTGGGGATTCTCTTGAAGGTGATGTATAGCTTCGCAGTCAAAGCAGACACCAAAATAACCAATTCTCAAAGATTAGGCTAATCAACTCAGGTTTTGAACACCATATAAGCTAAATTGTATTACCTTTGTGCAAATTTTATTTTATGAATAGTATTGCTAAACCGAAAAAATTTATACCTCTAGCACTTATAGCTACCACTCTTTGGGGATCTGCTTTTGCTGGAGCAAAAATAGGCTTTGAATATATGCCTCCTATAATGTTGTCAGGGATTAGATTCACACTTGCAGGGGCATTGCTTATTCCTGTAGCCTTTGCACTTAAGGTGTCATGGAAAGAGCAGTTAAAACATTGGAAGTTTATATTTATATTTGGATTTATTCAAACTTTCCTTCAGTACGGGCTATTTTACATGGGTTTAGACCTTGTACCAGGAGCTCTATCTGCCATTATCATCGGAGCAGGACCACTATTTATTGCCATCATTGCTCACTTCCTTGTTGATAATGACAAGCTCAAAGCCTCCACCGTTTTTGCAATACTACTTGGTCTTTCGGGTGTAATATTTATAAGCTTGAGTGGCGGTGCAACATCAATCGACTCTCCTCACTTCTATAGAGGGGTAATATTGTTAGTAACTAGCAATATTATAGGTTCGTTTACCAATATCATGGTAGTAAAGCATAACAAACCAATATCACCTATTGTATTAACAATGCTAGCTAATCTCTTTGGGGGATTATTGCTATTTATTGTTTCGCTTTTTGTAGAGGATCGCACCATTCTTTTAACCTCTTTCCCTCTCAAGTTTCATCTGGCAATCTTGTGGTTAGCTATAATTCCTGCCGCTTCGTTCTCGATTTGGTATTACCTGCTATCACTGCCAGGAGTAAAAGTGTCGGAATTGAATGTATGGAAATTCACTATTCCAGTAGTTGGAGTGCTACTAAGCTGGCTATTGCTCCCTAACGAGCATCCAACATGGATTAGCGTAACGGGGATTATCATTATATCTACAGCTGTATTAGTGCTACAGATTCCCAGAAAGAGAGCCACTTCACAAAAGGGATAAGCTGACTGAAACCTCGGCATAATTATTGAAACATCACAAATTCAATAATTTAAGAGAGGTCAAATGATTAAGAAAATATTTTCGTCAACGCTATTTAAGTTGATAATAGCTGTTATTTTAGGGTTAATCGTCGGCAGCTATGCTAACGATGGGTTGATGAATGTTGTGGTCACTGTAAAGTATATAGTTGGTCAGCTAATATTTTTTATGATTCCGCTTATTGTACTAGCATTTATCTCATTGTCGATAGCAAAGATGGGCAGTAGCGCCTCGAAGATGGTTGGTATCTCGGTATCTATAGCCTATCTATCATCTGTTGGAGCTGCACTTCTTGCTCTCTCTGTTGGTTATAGTCTACTTCCAATAATGGTCATAGAGAGTGCAAAAGAGTCGATAAAAAACACTCCTCCCTTAATTTTCGAGCTCACTATCACCCCAGTAATGAGCGTCATGAGTGCTTTGGTGTTGGCTCTATTTGTTGGACTATCATCAGTGTGGACAAAGTCTAAAACCATAATAACAATCATCTCCGAATTCCAAAGGATGGTACTTGCATTGATTAACAGAGTATTAATCCCTATACTACCACTATTTATTGCTGCGAATTTTGCTATCATTGGCTATGAAGGCGTTTTGGTAAAGCAGCTACCAATATTTATTAATGTGATGGTAGTTGTGCTTATCGCTCATTTCGTTTGGCTAGCAATCCTCTACACAATAGGTGGCTTGGTGGCAAATAAAAACCCTTTTGAAGTTATAAAGCATTACGCTCCTCCTTATTTTACAGCTCTAGGAACAATGTCGTCGGCAGCTACACTTCCAGTATCACTTAAGGCAGCAAAAAAATCGACTATTTTAAACGATAAAACGGTTGATTTTTCAATACCTCTATTTTCAAATATCCACCTCTGTGGTTCGATTCTAACGGAAGTGTTTTTTGTGCTTACGGTGTCGAAAATCATTTATGGCACTCTCCCAGAACTCTCAACAATGATACTCTTTGTCGTGTTGCTTGCAATATTTGCAATTGGAGCTCCTGGCGTACCTGGTGGAACAGTTATCGCCTCCCTGGGAATAGTAACCTCAATTGTAGGTTTCGACGAAAAAGCAACTGCGCTACTTCTTACAATTTTTGCTCTACAAGATAGCTTTGGCACGGCTTGTAATGTGGTAGGAGATGGAGCTCTAACTATGATTATGAGCCGATTTACAAGCGAATCTTCCAGCAAAAAGCTAGATTGAGAATATTTTATTAAATTTGCAAAAAATATTGTATAACAAAAATCATCATCTCAATGAAAAGAACAATTTTAATTTTAACGTCACTGGTTATTATGTCAGCATGTAGCGACAAAATAATAGGATTAGATGACTTCACCACAAAGAGTCATCAACTTTCTCAAAGTGCTACAGCAATACAGATTAAATCAGCCATGAAGTTAACACTATCTGACGAAATTGAGCTTGGAGAGGTGGAAATCAAAACAAATGAGAATATCCACCAGTATATAAACCTCATTGATAATGATGATAAACTATCAATCGAACTAGAATCGAACAACTATTCGGGCGTAGTAATAGAGATTACAGCATCTTCATTGCAATACTCCAATTTAACAGCCTCTGGTGCATCGACAATCACCCTAGAGGGCGAAGATATCTCATTCACCGACTACTCTATCACTTTAAGCGGAGCTTCAAGTGCATCAATCTCAGGCTATACAGAGCAGTGCAGCATTGTCGCTAGTGGCGCAAGCAAAGTTACAGCATCTCAACTTACAACTGAAGAGCTATACGTAGATCTATCGGGTGCAAGCAGTGTAACAATTATTGCAAATCAATATATTAGCGGTGAACTATCAGGAGCATCAACCCTAGAATACAGCGGAACAGCAACAACCATATCAGTGGAGACATCTGGCGCGTCAGTTGTTGATAAGATATAAGGGGTCAAGATAAATTTTTGGGCGGTTTTCTTGGGCTTGGCGGTTTTCTTGGGCGGTTTTCACTTTTTGGCGTAGCCAAAAATAGGAATAGGTTTTATTTCGTTGTCATACCGAAGGTATGAAACATAAGAAATAAAACCTATTCCTACAAGCATGAGCTTCAGCTCATGCGGTGAAAACCGCTAAATAAAATCGCTAAGCAAAATTGCTAATCGCTCCACCGACTTTTGGATTAGTCCTGTTTAAGGCTTAGATAGGCGACTATACAGTCATAATCTCTTTCTCTTTAGCAGCTGAAAGTGCTTCGGCTGATTTTGAGAATTTATCAACTAATTTTTGTACTTCGTTTTCGCTATCTTTCGCTATATCTTCAGCTAGACCATCTTTTTGAGCCTTTTTAATCTGCTCGATAGAGTCGCGGCGTGAGTTGCGTAGTGCGATTTTTGTTGATTCTACCTCTCCTTTTACCTGTTTAACTAACGCTTTACGACGCTCTTCTGTAAGAGGTGGCACGTTTAATCTTATTTGATCTCCGTTGTTAGATGGAGTTAAACCGATATTACTATCAATAATTGCCTTTTCAATGCTAGGGATTAATTTTTTATCCCAAGGTTGAATAAGAATTGAGCGAGAATCAGGCACAGTGACACTTGCAACCTGGTTGATAGGCATCTCTGATCCGTAACTCTCTACGCTAATACCATTTAAAATATTTACAGATGCTTTACCAGCACGGATTTCAGATAATTGAATCTCAAAGTGCTCAACACATTTACTCATTTTCAATTCAGCATCAGCTAAAATCTCTTTTACTTCTACCATAATTTCTATTTTTAAAATTTAAAAGGGTTTATCTAATATATGTTAATACTTAAGAGTGTTTCACTACTGTGCCAATATTTTCGCCAGTAATTACTTTCATAAGATTTCCTTCGATGTCCATATTAAACACAACTAAAGGAAGTTTATTCTCTTTGCAAAGCGCAAATGCTGTGATATCCATAACTTTTAGCTCGCGTTGCATAACCTCCTCAAATGTAATTTCATCAAATTTAACAGCATCTGCAAATTTTTCAGGATCAGCGGTATATATTCCGTCAACTCTTGTTCCTTTAAACATCACATCAGCCTCTAATTCGATAGCTCTAAGCGCAGATGCAGTGTCGGTTGTAAAGAATGGATTTCCTGTACCAGCAGCAACAATCACTACGCTTCCTGCCTCTAAAGCATCAATAGCTTTACTTTTAGAGAAGATCTCACCTATTGGGCTCATTGAGATTGCAGTCATTAGCTTTACCTTCACACGAGCGCCTTTTAAAGCACTCTCTAAAGCCAAAGAGTTAATTACAGTTGCCAACATACCCATTTGGTCTCCATTGACTCTGTCAAAGCCCTTTGCTGCACCGCTAAGGCCACGGAAGATATTCCCTCCGCCAATTACGATTGCAACCTGCGCTCCGCTTTCAACTGCATCTCTAATTTGGAGAGCATAGCTGTTTAGCACGCTACTGTTAATTCCATACTTGTCACTACCCATTAGTGATTCGCCACTAAGTTTGAGTAGAATTCGCTTGTATATGCTTCTCATATCACTCATTGTTTAATATTGAAAACTTATTACTATTATTTATTACCAACTTGTCAAATTTTTCGATTATATGCGTTGCATCAAGATTAAACTTAATTATAGTTATTTGAATGCTATTACTCTTAAAAGGGGAGGTATAGGGGTAAGCAGAGCCACTATTAGTGACTTTTATTCTACTTGGCTCTAACCCCTTTTCAAGAAACATATTTGCATACACTGCACCCTTCTTAAGACTCATTTCCCACACTTCAAATGGGCTAGAGATGGAATCAGCAACAGTTACATAACTCTCGATAGTGAGCGTTAAATCGTCGTTTATCTGCAAAAATGGGATAATTTTCGTTACAAAAACGTTAATTGAATCCATCATCGTTGAGTCGCTAAGGATTGCAGTATCGTCGAGTTCAAGGTTAAATCCGCTCTTAGTTTGCGACAATACTGCGCTGCCATCGGCTATTTTATTCTGAAACTTAGTGACAACTGTTTTCTCTATAAGCCCCATTCTCGTATTACGCTCTACGATTTCGCTATTTAGCTCACGCAAGAGACTATTGTTTTTCTTAATCGCTGTTTCGTACTCTTCAGCTTTACGCATGGTAGCAATTGTACTAGTAGCACCATCTTCAACTACATTGCTATAGTTGTTTTCAAGCATTTTAATTTTGTTTACAGCACGTATTGAATCCTGCGATAGAGATATAAGCCTATTAGTCATCGCTTTATTGAGCGTTTTTAATGACTCTACCTCCTTGTTTTGATTGTCAATCACAACCGAATAGGCCGTAACCTTAGTGGTTATCTCATTGTATTTCTTTGATGAGACTACACATGATGAGCAAACTACCCACATCGCTATTAATGCTGCAAAATATTTCATACAATACTAATTATAAACAATAGAAACAAAAATTAACACTCTAATATACCGCTAGTGGCTTTATGCTATTTGCCGTAAAGTCTCTCTAAACTAGCTGCAACTCGCTCATCAGTGATATAATCGTCATAATCCATATATTTGTCAATCATTCCTGAAGGTGTTATCTCGATAATTCTGTTTGCAACAGTGTTGATAAACTCATGGTCATGCGACGACATCAAAACAATACCTTTATAGGTTGTTAAAGCGTTGTTAAATGCCTGTATAGATTCTAGGTCTAAATGGTTTGTTGGAGAGTCCAAAACCAATGCATTGGCTTCGCTAATCATCATCTTCGAAATCATACATCTCATCTTTTCGCCACCCGATAGAACCTCTACCTGCTTGTATATTTCTTCTCCACTGAAAAGCATCTTTCCAAGATAACCTCTAAGGTATAATTCGCTAGTGTCAAGCGAAAATCCTGCTAACCAGTCAATTATATTCAAGCTGTTATTGAAAAATGGAGCGTTATTAAGAGGTAGATATGAAGATTTTATGGTGATTCCCCACTCGATCATTCCAGTATCTGCACTATCTTCACCCATAATACAATCTAGTAGGGCTGTAATAGCTCTACTTTCACGCGAAAGGAATACCACCTTATCGCCCTTCTCAATAGTAAACGAAATATTGTCAAATAACTTTTGACCATCAATAGTTTTGCTAAGTGAGTCAACCGACAATATCTTTGTTCCAGGCTCTCTCTCCATAGAGAAAATAATGCCAGGATATTTACGCATTGAAGGCTTAATCTCTTCAACATTTAGCTTCTCTAACATCTTCTTACGACTAGTTGTCTGCTTGCTCTTAGCAACATTAGCACTAAATCGCGCAATAAACTCCATAAGCTCTTTTTTCTTCTCCTCAGCCTTTTTGTTTTGCTGAGCAGCTTGTCGAGATGCTAACTGGCTACTTTCGTACCAGAAGCTATAGTTACCTGCAAAGAGGTTAATATCGTTGTAGTCAATATCTATAACGTGTGTCGATACTGAGTCCAAGAAGTGGCGGTCATGCGAAACAACCAATACTGTGTTCTCGCAATTCGAAAGATAATTTTCTAACCACATAACTGTTGTTACGTCCAAATCATTGGTAGGCTCATCAAGTAGTAGGTTGTCAGGTTTACCAAATAACGCTTGCGCTAACAATACACGCACTTTATCCTTTGGGTTAAGATTATCCATTGTTACATAGTGCAAATGCTCTTTTATACCCAATCCACTAAGCAGCTGTGCAGCCTCATTCTCAGCATTCCAACCATCCATCTCAGCAAATTTCTCCTCCAAGTCGGCAGCTTTCAATCCATCCTCCTCAGAGAAATCCTCTTTCATGTAGATTGCATTCTTCTCTTGCATAATATCCCACAAAGGGCGGTGACCTATAAGCACTGCATCCAATACAGTGTATGTGTCGAACTCAAAGTGGTCTTGTTTTAATACAGAGAGACGCTCCCCAGGGCCAAAAGTTACAAATCCCTTAGTTGGATCAATATCTCCACTAAGCACTTTTAGAAAGGTTGACTTACCTGCGCCATTTGCTCCAATTACTCCATAGCAATTACCTGGAGTAAACTTTAAGTTAACATCCTTAAAAAGAGTACGTTTGCCAAATTGGACTTCTAAATTTGATACCGAAATCATTAACGAAAATTTTATTTCAAACTATTATTTTTTGCAAAGATACACAAAGTTTTCTTATTTGTTAGTTTTGAATTAGAATAAAAAACTTTGTGGTATAAAAAAAAATGGTTACTTTTGAAAAAATTAATATCGTAATTTATGGAACGAGACAATCAAATTTTTTCTCTTATCGCAAAAGAGAAAGAGCGTCAGATGCATGGTATTGAGCTAATTGCCTCTGAAAATTTTGTTAGCGATCAGGTAATGGAAGCTATGGGCTCAGTGCTTACCAACAAGTATGCAGAGGGCTATCCTGGAGCACGTTATTATGGTGGTTGCGAAGTAGTTGATCAAATAGAGCAACTTGCAATTGACAGACTATGTAAACTATATGGTGCAACTTACGCCAACGTACAACCTCACTCAGGGGCACAAGCTAATATGGCAGTGTTTGTTGCTTGCCTTAAACCAGGTGATACATTTATGGGTCTTGACCTCTCTCATGGAGGACATCTTTCTCATGGTTCACCAGTTAACACCTCTGGTATATTGTACAACGCAGTTGGCTACAAATTAAACCAAGAGAGTGGCACTATCGACTATGAAGAGATGGAACGTCTAGCTATCGAACATAAACCAAAATTGATAGTTGGTGGAGCATCAGCATACTCTAGAGAGTGGAACTACAAAAAAATGCGTGAAATAGCTGACAAAATCGGCGCACTATTTATGGTAGACATGGCGCACACTGCTGGACTTGTCGCTGCTGGAGTGCTAGACAATCCTATCCAACACGCTCATATTGTGACATCAACGACTCACAAAACACTCCGTGGCCCACGTGGTGGTATCATCTTGATGGGTAAGGATTTTGAAAATCCATGGGGGCTAAAAACTCCTAAAGGCGAAATTAAAAAAATGTCGCAAATCTTGAATTCTGCGGTGTTCCCAGGGATTCAAGGTGGCCCACTAGAGCATGTAATTGCAGCTAAGGCTGTAGCATTTGGAGAGGCACTAGAGCCAGCATACAAAGAGTATCAAACTCAAGTGGTTAAAAATGCACAAGCATTAGGCGAAGCCTTTAACAAACGTGGCTATACTATCGTATCAGGAGGTACAGATAATCACTTGCTACTTATAGATCTACGCTCAAAATTCCCTGATCTAACAGGAAAAATAGCTGAAAAGACTCTAGTAGCTGCCGATATCACAACCAACAAAAACATGGTGCCATTTGATTCTCGCTCACCATTCCAAACTTCAGGAATTAGAGTAGGAGCACCTGCAATCACAACTAGAGGCCTAAAAGAGGACAAAATGGATATTATAGTTGACTTTATCGACAGAGTTCTCTCTGACGTAGAAAACAGCGAAACAATAGCACAAGTAAAAAGCGAAGTTAATAACTTAATGGAGAATTACCCACTTTTTGCATGGGAAAGACGCTAAATAATTAGCTCTTGTAATTAGATATTACATTCATCTTTCTGGCGGTTTTCACCGCATGAGACTTCGCTCATGCTAGTAGTAATAGGTTTTTATTTCTTATACTCATACCTGACGGTATGGTAACGAAATAAAAACCTATTCCTATTTTTGGCTGCGCCAAAAAGCGAAAACCGAAGCGTACCAAAGCTTATAAAAAAAGAAGAATTGTGTTTAAGTTTTTTTTAGAGAAAAAACCACGCGCTAGACTACTATGAGCCATTTTTAGCTTTTTGGCTAACGCCAATTCGCTAAAAAAGACTCCTAGCAGCCTATCGCTGGTAAAAAAACCTTCGTCGCTACCGCTCCTCGGGCTCACTTGCGTTCGCTGGGGATTCTCATGAAGGCATTGTATAGCTTCGCGATGGTCGAGCATAGGAATAATGTTTACGCTGATAATGATAAATGAAAAATAATGACTTAAACACACTCTACGTTTTCTGTTGGTGATAGAAAATTTTTGTTGGCAAAAGTAAAATTTTAACTATATTTGCACCTCAATCGGCGGGGTGTAGCTCAGCCCGGTTAGAGTACACGTCTGGGGGGCGTGTGGCCGCAAGTTCGAATCTTGTCACCCCGACTACTGAAAATCAGCGAGTTAGATGCTAATATTAATCTGCTCGCTGATTTTTTCGTAAGTAACACTTTAGTAAAACATAAATTTTGATATTGGTGTCCGATTAAAAAATGATATATTAATGTGATTATTTAAATATCAACAAATTACATAAAAACTCGAAATAGGGGGCTTACAAAAATAAACTTTACTTTAACCTCCGCCCAAATTTGGTATGTCGTTTGATTTTGCACTAAAATGAGTTAGCGGAGTACTCCTTGTACTTTAGAATCTCATTTTAGGGTAAAAGCAGGCGGCAGAGCAAATTTCCCCAAGAGTTTAACGGACACTCATAATATTTTATGAAACACATTAACGCTCATAATTAACAGAGCGAACAAACTCCACAAAAGGCAAAATATCACCCTCCACGCTTGCTTTTTCGAGAGCTGCCATATATTCGTCTCGTCGCTCGACGGGAATAATTAGCCAATCGTAGCCACCTGTTACGAACATCGTGTTCATTATGAAGCGACCAATTCGTCCGTTGCCATCCATAAAGGGGTGGATGTAGGTAAAGATAAAGTGTCCGAGGATTGCTCTTACCTCTGCACTGCTCTCCTGCTCTAGTAGCGTGTAGAGTGTCTCCATTGCATCACGCAGGGCATCGGGCCCCAGTGGTATGTGCATCGAGTTGCGGATATATACTTGGTGCGAGCGGTAGCCCACAATGTCTGATGGTTTGACGATTCCAGCCTCTACACAGGGCATAAACATCTCAGCGTGCCACTGTTGCATATCTTTTCTGATCATTGCTCCGCACTGCCCTGAACCTAGATTCTGCTCAACGCTCTTCTTGACAAGTTGGAATGCTTGGTAGTAACCACGTGCTGCAAGTGCGCTCTTTGCATCGTCATTATCCGCTTGCCAATTGCCACTTTTCACCCTCTCGATTAGCGATTCTGTAACTCGGTAACCCT
>JAWXTQ010000034.1:0-16065 GCA_044433405.1 Rikenellaceae bacterium | reverse complement strand
GTCGTCTTTGCGTGCAGCTGCACCTGTTTGCAGCTCTTTAGCACTTAGATTGCTCCTTTTTAATTTTTCAATACTCTCATCAATTAGAGCAAAAAGCACCTCTTTGCTGATGTTCTCGTTTTTAAGTATCTGTTCAGCGTAGTGATACATTCGATTGCTAAAATTATTTGCAAATGTTGCGGCCAAATGCACCCTGCGCAACTTGTCACCACCAGAAAGCTCAATATTAGAGTTTAATCTTGTGCACAAAGTTATTAAAATTTGTTCTTTTTTCGAAGAATTTGTTTCAATAAAAAAAGTTATCTTTGAAAAATCACTCTCCCTACCTGCCGTAAAAGTTTGAAGAGGGTAGAGTCGTCCAAATCTATCCCCATCCAAAACAGGCATCATGGCCGATGTATGGCAAATTAAACAGTCGTGAGTTACACTCTCATTGATTTGCCTTACGACCTGCTCAGTTGCGCTGTCGCTTACCGCAACAATATACACATCTGCCTTGGCAATATTCTTGATTGAGCTGTTATAGCCACTTCCTATTGATAGAGCAATTGCTTTACCTTGCTCCCTGCTGCGCGAACATATCTCAACAATATTTAGATCTTCTGCTTTTGATATAGCTCTAGAGAGAGAGTATGCTACATTTCCGCTCCCTACAATCACTATCTCCATACCCCTACAGCTCTTTTATGAGTGTGTCGCGCTTAGCATTTAAATCCTCAAGTAACTCTAAATCGTCAACTCCTTGGATGGAGCTCTTGCCACAGTTGTCAACCATATCAATTAGCCCTCCAACAGTGAGTGTTGAGGTGTCAACTCCCATTATGTAGTAGCTTGTCTTAAGCTCTTTAGAGTATGGATTATCAATGCTATATATGATTTTAGACTCTGTTAGAGTGTATATTATCTCGCGCACAGTTGCAATTGGAATTTTTGTTTGATCGGCAATTTCTTGTGAAGACATTGGTTTTGAGTTACTCAAAAAGTTGTTAGTAAGGTTTCTAACTATCAAAACTATCAATTTTCGTGTGAATAGATTGCTATAGTTGCTAGCATATCTTTCATACTCGTATTTTTTGATGTTTTGGTAGACAAATGAGAACTCTGCACCAAAGAGAATAATCTGCCAACAAATGCTTAGCCACAATAAAAACAGCGGGAGTGCTGCGAAACTACCATAAACAATACTATAGTTCGAAACAGATGTTTGAAAGTATAAGTAACCATATTGAGTAATAAGATAGGCACTACCAGCAACAATACCTGCATGAAATGCGGCTTTGAATTTCACCTTTGTGTTTGGAAGTACAATATAAATTACCGAAAATAGAAGCCACACTACGATAAGATAGAAAAGCATCATACCTCCCTTGTACAAACCTTGTAGGAGTAGATTATTTGATATTGCTTTGACTATCTCGGTATCTACAAAATCTTTAACACTCACCGATATTGAGTATAATACAGGAATTGAGATTACAATTGCTAGATAGTCGCTGATTCTGCGTGAAATTGGACGTTTGTTTTTAATCTCCCAGATGTGGTTAAAGGCTTGTTCTATATTAAAAAAGACCATAAACACCGACCAAAGCAGCACTACAACACTCACACCTGCGAAGATTCCTAGCTTAGAGTTTTCAAGGAATGAGTTTGCAAACTCTGAGACTTTGGTGATTACAATATCATAACTGCTGAAGCTCTCTTGCAAAAATGCTATTATTTTAGCGTCAAGTCCAAAGCCTTTTGATAGGCCTAACACCATTGCAGTTACTGGAACTAGCGAAATAAGTGTGTAAAAAGTTAATGCAGCCGACCTAACACCAATTTGATGGCTACCATAGTTGTTAAAGGTTACAATAAATACCTTCAGCTCATTAATCAAATCGTTTATCCACTTGCCACCACCACGATCGTTTTTCCAAATGTCGCTGGTGATAAACTTAATTATTTTCTTTATCATCTGAATCGGTATTGTTATGTTTAATTTTTATTTTTAGCCATGCGTATATTAGTGTTACAACTGGGCTCAGATAGCAGAAAACGGCAAATGGAGCGTAGGTCATTGTTGCAACCCCTAGAGTTGCTGATTGAGCTGCACCACATGTGTTCCACGGTATTAAAACCGAAGTTACAGTACCTGAATCCTCTAATGTACGACTAAGTAGCTCTGGACGTAGATTTAGTCTTTCAAATAGAGGAAGACTCATTTTCCCAGGGACAACAATTGCCATATATTGGTCGCCAGAGGCAAAGTTAAACAGTATGCTTGTTGTAGCAGTAGTTGTAACTGCCATGCCAGGGCTTTTAACTTTGCTTTCGATAGCGTTGATTAGTCGAGTTAAGAAGTGACCAGCCTCAAGTACTCCTCCAAATATCATGGCCGTTAGAACCAGCCACACTGTATTTAGCATTCCATACATTCCATTTGTTGTGAGTAGACTGTCAACTGAGCTATTACCTGTTGAGATGTTTGTAGATGCAAACATCGCACGAGAGATAACCTCGTAGCTCCCTTTTAGAGTCATAGTACCCTCGCCACTTAGTTCGCTGATAAGCTGAGGTTGCGCAACAAGCGTAACCAATCCTCCTAAAATGCCACCAAGGAATAACACAATGACTGTAGGAACTTTTTTGGCTATCAATACAACAACCGTTAGTGGAACTAATAACAAAAATGGAGAGATGTTGTATTTAGATGCGATAATTGCCTCAATCTCATTATTTGTTAAGTTGATGTCGACTTCGGTTTTGAATATAGAAATCAATAGAAATATAGCCAGTGATATCAAGAATGTTGGTACCGTGGTTTGCATCATATATTTTATGTGGGTGAATATTGGCACTTTGGCAATAGCAGCAGCAAGATTAGTGGTATCAGAGAGAGGGGAGATTTTATCCCCAAAGTATGCGCCAGAGATTATTGCCCCAGCTATCAAACCATCCTCAAAACCCAATGCTCGGCCAATGCCAAGAAGCGCAACTCCAACAGTTGCAACGGTAGACCACGAACTGCCAACCATCACCGAAATTATTGCAGCAATAATAATAGTGGCAGGTAGGAAGTAGTCGGGTGTGATTATTTTTAATCCGTAATATATCATCGTCGGAACGATGCCGCAAAGCATCCATGTTCCTGATAGTAGACCAATAATTAATAGTATCAAGATAGAAGATGTAGCAACTGAGACTGTATGAACAATTCGGCTCTCAATCGTTTTCCATTTTATCCCATTTTTAAGAGCTATAGCGCAAGCAATAGCACTTGCAATCAGAAGAGATAATTGATTAGCTCCTCCAAGTGTGTCGTCGGGCATAATGAAAACATTAATTCCTATTAGTATCATTAAAATAATAATAGGAAATAGTGATTGAAAAATTGTAGGAGTCTTTGCGCTCATCTAGTATGTTTAATTATTATATTAACCCCACCTTAGAAATAAGGTGGGGAGTGTTTTTTTGTAAATTTAGAAGTTAAAGGCTAAGATTATAAACCTCTAACGTGTTTTTCCCAAAGCCATGCGCTGCGCATTGTATCTTCAAGTTCGCGTTCAGCTTTCCAGCCTAACTCCTCATTTGCTAGAGTAGTGTCAGCCCAAATCTTCTCAACATCACCTGGGCGACGTGGTGCAATCTTGTGGTTAACAGTAACTTCGTTAACTTTTTCGAAAACATTGATTAGCTCTAATACAGATACTGGTTTGCCAGTTCCGATGTTAAAGAATTCGTAATCAGCTTTGTTTTTACCACCGATTAATCTACCAATAGCAACTACGTGTGCTTTAGCTAGGTCAACTACGTCGATGTAGTCGCGGAGTGCTGAACCATCTTCTGTGTCGTAATCGTTACCAAATACGCTTAGGCACTCTCTAACTTTAGCTGCTGTTTGAGTAACAAAAGGAACTAGGTTGTTAGGTACACCTTTAGGAAGTTCGCCAATCAAAGCTGATGGGTGAGCACCAACTGGATTGAAGTAGCGAAGAGCAATACCTGTAATAGCACCTTTAAGTGCAGTTGTAGTTTGCTCAAGCATATCTTCACCAACTTGTTTAGTGTATCCATAAGGAGAGTTTGCCATCTTGCGAGGAGTAGCCTCAGTTGCAGGTAGCTCGTCTGGTTGTCCGTAAACTGTTGCTGACGATGAGAAAACCACATTTTTAACGCCATTCTCTTTCATTAACTCAAGAAGGTTAATAAGAGAAAGGAAGTTGTTGTGGAAATACTTCAAAGGCTCATCCATCGACTCACCAACCGCTTTATAAGCTGCAAAGTGGATTACAGAGTTAAATTTATATGTTTTGAAAACCTTGTCAAAAGCTGCCTTATCACAACAATCTACCTGCTCAAATGGAACGTCCATTCCTAATATTTTCTTAACCCCTTCAAGTGTTGATGGTTCTGAATTAGAAAAGTTGTCAACTACAACTACATCATATCCTGCGTTAATCAACTCGACTACTGTATGTGTGCCGATATAGCCAGCTCCACCAGTCACTAATACTCTTTCTTTCATGTTTTTATATTGTTAAAATTAATATTCTATATTTTTAATCTCATTTATGATGAAACTAAATAGCTCTTTCATCTTTTGTGCAGCTGCTTGACCTGCTTCTAGCACCTCTTCATGTGTAGGAGGTGTCTCGCTAGCACAGATATTTGTGATTAGTGAGGCTGCAAACACGCGCATATCTTGATGGCGAGCAACAATCACCTCTGGAGCTGTCGACATACCTACACTATCCACTCCAATTGTTCGTAGATATCTAACCTCTGCATCTGTTTCGTATGATGGTCCGCTCATTGCAGCGTAAACACCGCTCTTTAGCTCTATTCCACTTTGCCAAGCTTTCTCTCTGATTGTTTTGTCATAAGCGTTGTTCATTGAGGGAAATCGCACGCCAAGTTCTGGGTGATTTTTACCAATTAGAGGGTTTGGAATAAAGTTAATGTGATCTTTAATTATCATTATGTCGCCTATCTCAAAAGAGCTATTGATAGCTCCTGCGGCATTTGAAAGCATTACTACCTTAACCCCAAGCTCTTTCATTACTCTAATGCACAATGTGCTTTCGGCAGTAGAGTACCCCTCATAGTGGTGAAATCTGCCGTTTTGCACCATTACATTGCATCCCGCAATTGTGCCAAATAGAAGCTCTCCAGCGTGTCCTTCAACTGTTGAGAGGGGAAAACCCTCAATCTCTTTGTAGCTTATAGTGTGTACAATGTGCATATCATCAATAAGCGATGATAGTCCTGAACCTATGACAATTCCTACTGTAGGAGTGAATTCTCCAATAATATTAGAAACCGAGCGTGTTATATTTTTGATTCTGTTTAACATAAGGTAAAACTCTCTCTATAAAATGTTCTTCAGTGTTGTTTCTTGTTAAGTCAGCTTCAACAAACTTCACTTCAATTGGTACTTTATACATCCTGCATCTTATCCAATCAGGAATAATCTTGCTTGATGCAAATTTAACAGCATCTTTCTCTGTCATTAAAATAACAGCATCATCACCATACTCTTTGATCTTCTCCTCGATGATTGCCAAATCTTTTTTTCTGTAGATGTAGTGATCGGGATATGATATTAGATCTACAACATTATATCTCTTTGTGAGTTGCTCAACAAAAGCTTTAGGTTTTGCAATTGCTGCTAACGCTATCACTTTAGATTTTGGATTAAACTTGATGTAGTCAAACTCATCGAAGATGTGTTGAGGTCTCTTTTGAACAATCTTAGTAAAAAAGAGCACTTGATATGGGTATAGATTCAAAAATTTAGATATCAATCTCATCTCTATAGGTTTAACCTTATCTGGCATTTTACTAACAATCACAATATGCGCACGCGCTAGAGAGCTTAAACCCTCACGCAGCCTTCCCCATGGAAGGATATGATCTTCATATATTGGATTTGAAAAGTCAGTGAGAATAATATTTAACCACGTCTCAACACGCCTATGTTGAAAGCCATCATCCATAATTACTAAATTAATCTCAGGGTGTTTTTTTCGTAATTCAGCTATGCCAATATTGCGATTCTCACACACCACCACTGGTATATCTGGGAAGTTGAGCTTGATTTGCTTAGGTTCATCGCCAACTTTTTTTACAGAAGAGTTAGCCGTAACCTCGTAGTAACCAGAGCTTTTTCGTTTGTAGCCTCTAGAGATTACACCAATATTATATCTTGTAGCTAACAACCTAATTAACATCTCAGTGTGGGGAGTTTTGCCAGTTCCGCCAACTGATATATTACCTATGCAGACAACAGGAATATCATACTCTTTACTTTTTAAAATGTTCCAGTCAAACATTTTGTTGCGAAGAGCAGTGATAAGCGCGTATATCCACGATAGGGGTATTGTAAGCAACTTGATCATTAGCAATCTATAATTTTACGAATTCGATAAATATCCCACAAATATACGAATTTTTTCGAAAAAAAATAAAAAAAACTTTCTATTTGTGTTTTTTTAACAAATAGAAAGTTTAAAGTTTATTTAGAATGCCTCTGTCATATTTAAATAAAATTGAACACCCTCCTGTCCGTGTGCTTTGCCAACATCTATGCGGAAGTTCTTGCGCGGTTGAATCTGTATTCTGAATCCGACACCGTAATTATACTTATACTTAGTCCACTCGGCAGGTGTGTCGCCTAGAGTTCCTACGCCAGCCCATAAAACATAACCTAGTTTAGAGTAGAATCGACCTTGCTCGTAAGCCTCCATTGAGCCAATCATTTGTCGGTATTCGGCAATTGCATAACCCATGCTTTTGTCGCGATATTGGCCTAAGTAATAGCCTCTTAAATCAAAAGGAGAGCCAAAGCTTGGAAGTTCGGTGTAAGGAACATCATTAAACCCAATCTGAGAGCGAGCCACAACTGCTAAAGTGGTGCGCTCCATTAGGGGAACAAACTGGCGATACTCCAAATCTAGGAGTTGGTAGTTGTAGTCACCCCCTAAATATTTTCCATATATCTTTGCCATTGCGCTAAGATAGACCCCTTTAAATGGAGTTGCTACATCGTCACGCGTGTCGTACTGAATTATACCTCCAATACCTGAGTTAAAATACTTCTGCTCAAATAGGTTGAAGTATTCATCATTAAGCATCACCTCATTAAAGTCATCCCCCTTGGTATAGTTTAAATCAATTAGTGCTCCTAGATAAAAGTTATTGCGAACGCTCCACACAAATCGTGGATTAAACTGAAATGTCTGTTTATGGAATAGTGTCGTTGAGTCACTTCGATAGTTTGACTCAATGCTTTCAATCCCTTTTCCATAGTAGTGAGCAGGCTCGTTGCGGTAGCCGTATGTGCTGTATATTCTAAATCTGTTCTCTTTAAAAAATAGTGTACCAGCTCCAGCGACTACCCTTGTTCCGTTGATTGAGATATTGAAACCTATTGGAAGGAAAGATCTGAATGAGACCGAATCGCTATTGTCTAATCTAAAGCTAGCTAGCAATGCACCACCTACACCGAAGGATGCTTCGGGGGTGTAGCTTGGACCTCCTAGCACGGTTGCCCATATTTTTTTGTTTGCCCTAATAGAATCGCGCCTTAACTTGCGTTGGTAAGATGCAGAGTTTGTTGTCTCAGATTGAGCTACGTATGATTCAAATTGCTCTTGCTGTTCAATAGATTTTAAGTATACATCATTATATGAAGCATTTATGATGCTATCACTTTGTTGAATATTGCTTTCATCTTGCGAATATCCACTTAAAGTAGCTAGCACAAAGCCGATTGTTAATAGTTGTTTTATCATCCGTTTATTGTTGATTATAAAGCGACATCAATTTTGTCGACTGTTATGCCTGCTCTTATTAATAGCTGAACTCCCTCGTCGCTACGATAGTCATCAGCAAATACCACCCTGATTACACCAGACTGAATTATTAGTTTTGCACACTCGATGCATGGAGAGGCGGTCACATAAAGCGTTGCTCCCTCACTGCTATTGCTAGATTTTGCAACTTTAGTGATTGCATTAGCCTCTGCATGAAGCACGTATGGTTTTGTGCGGCCATCGATATTTTCGCAAATGTTCTCAAATCCTACAGGAGTTCCATTGTAGCCATCAGATATTATCATCTTGTTTTTGACAATTAATGCTCCAACTTGGCGACGTACACAATATGAGTTAGTAGCCCAAATACGCGCCATCTTGAGATAGCGAATATCTAGCTGTCGTTGTTTCTCTTGGTTATAGCCACTCATCGTCTAGTATAAAAAATTGTTATGTGGATAATGTTTTATATGTAATGAACGTACCATAGTGTAGAGTTCGTATCTAAACTCATCAACATTTGTTCTGTCTTTAGCTGAGATAAAGATAGACTGGTTGTCGGTTTTGGCAACCCAATTTTGTTTTAGCTCTTCTAATGGGATGTTAATCGCCTCAATCTCACTTAAGTCGTCCTCTTCTTTCTCAATGTGAGTGTATGCGTCAATCTTGTTGAAAACCATAATCATAGGCTTATCACCTGCTCCAATTTCTGCTAAAGTTTTGTTTACTACCTCAATTTGTTGCTCAAAATTAGGGTGCGAAATGTCAACAACATGAAGTAGTAGCTCAGCTTCACGCACCTCGTCAAGAGTCGATTTAAACGATTCGACAAGCTGATGAGGCAGTTTTCGGATAAATCCTACTGTGTCGCTAAGGAGAATCGGAATATTATCTAGCACCACCTTTCTGACCGTAGTATCAAGAGTTGCAAAAAGTTTGTTCTCGGCTAGTACCTCGCTTTTTGACATTAGGTTCATAATTGTTGATTTACCCACATTCGTGTAGCCAACCAATGCCACTCTCACCATAGTGCCTCTGTTGCTGCGTTGAGTAGCCATCTGGCGGTCAATCTTCTTTAGATCTTCTCTTAGCTTAGCCATTCTATCGCGTATGATTCGTCTATCTGTTTCGATCTCAGTCTCACCAGGTCCACGCATTCCTATCCCTCCGCGTTGACGCTCAAGGTGAGTCCACATTCTTGTTAGACGTGGAAGAAGATAGCCATACTGAGCTAGTTCAACCTGAGTTTTAGCATACGCAGTGGTTGCACGTGCAGCAAAGATGTCAAGTATTAGATTTGTTCTATCTAATATTTTAACCTCAAGCTCTCTCTCGATATTGCGGAGTTGCGAAGGCGATAACTCATCATCAAAAATCACGCATTTAATCTCATGAACCTCGATATACTCTTTGATTTCTTGAAGTTTTCCCTCTCCCACATAGGTGCGCGGATTGGGGCGTGATAGTTTTTGTGAGAATCGTCTAATAGATTGAGCTCCAGCTGTATTAGCTAAGAATTCAAGTTCGTCAAGGTATTCGTCGTTCATTTTTTGACTTTTAGCGTCGCTAATAACCGATACAACCACTACCTCTTCAATGCTATTTTCTAATAATTTTCCTTTTTCCATAAAACAAAATAGGCTGTTTTTGCCTTTTGGAGCAAAAACAGACCTAAATAAGATTGATATTTTTTTATACTATTGAGAGAATCCAAATGAAACAGGAGTAATAACTGTTACACGTACTGGTTTACCTCTATTCTCACCTGCTTCCCATTTAGGAGAGCTTTTGAAAACGCGGATACACTCGTCAGATAGTGATTGGTCAGGAGAACTAAGAATCTCGATACTACTTAAAGTACCGTCACGCTCAATCACACACTTAACTGTAACCCTACCAGAGATACCATTCTCTTCTGCAATTGCAGGATATTTTACTTTTCTTTTAACCCATGCAGCAAAGTTGTTGATATCACCCCCTTGGAATGATGGCATTTTCTCAGCATTCATGATAGGCACATCTTCATCTAGCACCTCTTCTTCCTCTTCGATGTCTGGAATTTCGATTTGAGAATCTTCATCAAATTCATTGTCGAATAGATTGCTGGTATCGTCAATCTTAATCTCATCCTTCACGATTTCAAGAAGGTCAGTTACTGTTTGAACTTCGATTTTTGGAGGTTCTGGTTTTTGCTCTTCTTGACGAGTAATTTCAACGATTTCCTCCTCTACGATAACCTCTTCAGTAGCTATTTCTTCATAAGATAGCTCTTTTTGGCTCCAAGAGAACACGTAAACCATAAGTAGTAACGATACAACTAGACCCAATAAATTAAAGATCCCTTTCTTGTTCTGAAGATCAGCTTTGGGTGATTTTTTTACTTCCATTATTGTAAATTTTATGTTTATATATTCAAATTTTAAATTTGAGTTTTAGGGGCTTTTGTTTAAAAAATGTGCCAATTTTTCGCTCAAATATTTTTACAAAAATGGTAATTTTTTTTTAAATAAAAAATAGTTCGCATAAAAAAAATCAAAAAAAATGTCAAAAAACTTTTTTTTGACTCAAATATGGCGATATTTGCTCAAAAATGACCCCCTTTTTTAACAATTATTTAAACTCTTTTTTCGGCTTGTTGCCTAAAATTGCAAAACTTTATCTACTTTTGCGATGTAAATAATAGAATAAATCATGATTAACGATAATTGGTTGTTTGGAAAAAACCTCAAGGAACTTGAGGTGATAGTTGAGTCTTACGGAGAACCTAAATTTAGAGCAAAACAGCTTGCTCAATGGTTATACTCAAAGGCGGCAAAAGATATCTCTTCCATGAGTTCCCTTTCTAAAGAATTTCGCGACACTTTAGCAAACGACTACATAGTTGGTAGGTTGGATTACTCCGACAAGATTGTCTCAAAAGATGGTACAATAAAGTATATATTCCCCACTCTTAAGGGTGGAACTATCGAAAGTGTCTATATTCCTGATAAAGATCGTGCAACACTTTGTGTCTCTTCGCAGGCTGGCTGTAAAATGAATTGCGATTTTTGCATGACTGGCAAGGGTGGTTTTCATCATCAACTAATCACTGGTGAGATTTTAAATCAGATAAATGTTGTTAATCAAGAGTCTCCACTTACAAATATAGTATATATGGGCATGGGCGAACCGTTAGACAATTGTGATAATGTGATGCGGAGTTTTGAGGTAATCACCTCTCCGTGGGGTTGGGCTATGAGTCCGATGCGTGTTACCCTATCTACTATTGGTGTTCTTCCTAAGATGAAACGTTTTATTGAGGAGTGTAATGTTCATTTAGCTGTTAGTTTGCATAATCCAGTTGCTGAGCAGAGAGCGAAGATAATGCCAGTGCAAAAGTCGTGGGATATTAAAAAGGTTGTAGAACTTATAAAACAATATGACTTTTCGCACCAACGTCGTGTGAGTTTTGAGTATATAATGTTTGATGGATTCAATGATTCAGATAGTCATGCGCGTAGCTTGATAGAGTTGCTTCGTGGTTTGAGGTGTAGAGTCAACTTAATAAGATTCCACAAAATTCCAGGATGTGATTTGATTGGAACTTCAAATAATAAAATGGTGCATTTTAGAGATACTCTTACTAATGCAGGTATAATTACCACTATCAGGGCGTCTAGAGGTGAGGATATTTTTGCAGCATGTGGAATGCTAAAGGGTGAAAAAACCAGTGAAAAGCAGGTTTAATTTGAAAATTTAGCACAATATTGCATGTAAATTGTACGTTTAAAAATAAATGTTTATATTTGCAAAACTATGCTCTTTATACAATATAGTTGATGTTGGGTAGAGAGATTTAGATTGCTAATAGAATTATGAGATAACCATTTAACCAATAATTTTACCTATGAGAAAGTTATTAATTACATTGTCGTTGTTTCTCACTGTAATCTCTGCAACGGCACAGGTTACTTTCGAGGAGAGCGCAACGCTTAGTTCGCTTCTAACAAAATCAAAAGAGGAGGGAAAACTTATATTTGTCGATTGTTATGCATCATGGTGTGGACCATGTAAGTTTATGGATAATAATGTTTTCTCTAATAAAAATGTCGGAGAGTTTATGAATGACAACTTCATCAATGCAAAATTTGACATGGAAAAAGATGAAGGTCCAACAATCGGAAGAAAGTATAGCATCAAATCTTACCCTACCTTCCTAATTCTAGATAGTAAAGGTAATATTGTCGCAAAATTAGTAGGCTCGTCAAATGCAAATGAGTTTATCTCTCGCATAGAAACCGCTTTAAAAGAGAAAGAATAGTATATTGGTGATTTTGGTGGTTTTCACCGCATGAGCCTTCGCTCATGCTTGTAGTAATAGTTTTTATTTCTTATGTTTCATACCTTGGGTATGACAACGAAATAAAAACTATTTCTATTTTTGGCTACGCCAAAAAATGAAAGCCGAGGCGTACCAAAGCCTATTAAAAAAAGAAGAAGAGGCTTATGCTTCTTTTTTGAAGAAGCACGCGATGGACATCCCTGAACCAATTTTAGAAGCTTGGCTAAAAGCCAACCATCTAAAATTGCTCCATGAATGCCCACTGCTGACAAGAAAACCTTCGTCGCTATCGCTCCTCGGGCTCACTATCGTTCGCTGGGTATTCTCATGTAGGATATTTCTTGCTTCGCGATATCCGAGCATAGGAATAATAACAATGATTAATGATTAATGACCAAAACAGCCTAGTTAAGGTGTTGTGTCAAAATTTAGCGTTGGATAACTTTCCGAACTACTCTGCTCCCAGCCGCACGCTTTTGGTGAGTTCTTTTCGTTGTAAACTGCGGCATATGTATTAAGACGGCCTTTACAGTATAGTAGCATATTGCTATTTGAAAAGCCTACACATTCAGTTCCTGTGCCATCGCCAACTGTTTTGCCAACACTACAAACCGAACTATCGTAATATGAGTAGCTAGTCGTTGATGTGCTACAATCGTATCCCACGATACCACCGAGATAAGTGCCTCCGCTTACAGTCGAGCAACTGTAGCACACAGTGACAGTTGAGTAGTACCAGTTGAACCCCACAACACCGCCGACATAAGCTCCTGAACCTCCACTAACTGCTCCGCTATTGTAGCAGTTAGCTAAAAAAATTTGGTAACTTTACTCTTGTGAGCAAAGTTACCAAATAATCTACTAATATCCAATTATTTTAGAGAAGAAGAGGGTAGCAGAGTTAATTTTTTCAAGATTAATTAGAACAACAAGATGAATTCTTTGTTGGTGGATCTGGTCATTAATCATTATTCCTATGCTCGGATATCGCGAAGCAAGAAATGTCCTACATGAGAATACCCAGCGAACGATAGTGAGCCCGAGGAGCGCTAGCGACGAAGGTTTTTTTACCAGTGCTAGGCTGCTAGGAGTCTTTTTTATTGAATTGGCGTAAGCCAAGAAGATAAAAATGGCTCATAGTAGTCTAGCGCGTGGTTTTTTTTCTAAAAAAAACTTAATCCCCCTTAGTAAACTGAGCAATTATCTCGCGCGCTTGTTCATTGATCGGAATATATTTCTTTCCAAATATAATAGAGTTTCTTTCGATTACTGACACGTGGTTTAGATTCACAATAAACGAGCGATGTACGCGAATGAAATCCTCTTCAGGAAGTTTCTCACTGATACTACCCATGCTTCCGTGGGTGTTAATCACTTCCCCGCTAGTTAAGACAATATCCATATATTCGCGTTTAGATTCTATGTATAGAATATCGCTAAAGTTTATTCTTACTGAGCGATAATTTGAACGTACGAATATAAAGTCGTTGTGATTTTTAATGTTGTGATCTGAGTCGAAGTAGCGATTAACAACTTTCTCTACAGATTTTAAGAATGTTCCGTATGATAGAGGTTTGAGAATATAATCGGCAGCATCAAGGGCAAAACCCTCTAATGCGTATTCACGATATGCTGTTACGAATATAACTTTAACGTCTGATGAGATTGCTTCGACAAACTCTAGACCTGTTATTTGAGGCATGTTAATGTCGACAAATAACAAATCTATATCATTCTCACGCAAGAACGACATTGCCTCTACTGCAGTTTCAAAACTCCCTTTAAACTCAAGTATTGGGGTGTTTTTTACATACTGCTCAATCTGTTTTAATGCTAAGGGTTCGTCATCAATGACTATACATTTTATCATTTTATTGGGATTTTAAGGTTAACACTATATTCTAATAAATTGTTGTCAATATCAAGTTGAAAATTTCTTCCATAAAGTAGCTCCAGTCTCTTGCGGCTGTTTTGCAAGCCTAATCCAGTTCTTTTTCTAGTGACTGAAGCAGAATGGTTGCTATTAACTACCAGCAAATTTACAAAATCTTCTGTAATAGAAAAATTTATTTTTATATAAGAGTCTTTTGCATAATCTACACCATACTTAAAAGAGTTCTCTATAAAGTTAAGAAACAGTAGAGGTGGAACTTCTATACGTGGCAGTATCTCAGGCGCTTTACACTCAATAATAATTCGTTTTGGGTATCTTAATTGCATCAGCTTGACATAGCTATTTATAAAAGCTAGCTCGTTCTCTAAATTAACCATTTTTTTTGTTGATGTCTCATATAGCAGATAATCCATTAAACCTGAAAGTTCAATGATTGTCTCTTGTGCTCTTTGGGGGTCAATTTCAACCAAAGCATGAATATTGTTGAGTGTGTTCATAAAGAAGTGAGGGCTGACTTGGCTCTGTAACTTCTGAAGTTGAGCATTGATATTTTCACTTTTTAGAATTTCACTTCTACGCTCAGATATTGTCCACCTAACAGCGATGTTTATTCCAATATCTAAAATCACTACTATTGCCGAGTATATTAGCACGTTGAAACTAGGTGGAATTACTGGCAGCGGGTTTCTACTTTTGTGAGTGAAGTGAGGATAGTTGTCAAAACCAGGGTTTTGCATCCCATTTCTAGATACTGGATGGTAGTCTTCAATTCCAAAAATTGATAGAATTAATTCAATGCCATTACACGCAGATACAAAAATAAATATCAATATGAATAGAGTAACTATTGAGTAGCTAAATTCTCTATATTTATTTTTATAAAATAGCTTAGGCATCAATATAAAGCGATTGATTAAAAAAGCTATAGCAACTACGCTAAACTCTGCCCAGAAAACATATATAGCTCCCCAGTTTCGGCTAAAATCATTGCCAAAGAGTATCGGTGTAATGGTTATTGCTAACCACACAATCATTATTGCGAAGTACTCTATAAATACCATTTTACGCTCTTGTGTCATAAATATAGGTTTTAATTTTTTTGATAAGTAGCTTTAAATTTTACTATAATCCCTTTGATGTTTTAGCCAATCTTAAACTTTCAACCCATTAAGGTTGATAGCTTAAGATTGGCTATAACGGTAACTTGAAATATAAGGGATACAACTATAAATACTCCAAGTTGATAATTTTTTATAACAAAGTTTTCTTTTATATCTTAAAGTTAAATTACTTTACATCACGTACTAATCTAACAAAGTTGTAGTAGCGCTCTTCGCCTCCCTCAACTACTATATCGTTGTCCTCTTTAGAGTCAAAACGTACAGCACCAGCTCCGTGGAAATCAGCACCTGCACTGTTTACTGCTTTGCCAAATGCTACGTACCATGCAAAGTAGAAAGGTTTGCCTCTTGTGAAACAAGCTGAAGTACCAGTCCAATAGTAACCAAAATCATCATCACCTGCCTCATTTACAAAAGGAGTACACTCGAATATTGGATCAATTGCAGCTTCAACGCCCCTGCTACTTGGAGCTCTTGAGTAGTCAACTATACTTTGAAGCTCTTTAACGTTTGGTAAACGCCAGTCGTCATAACCTGCAAACTCTGCACTCTCTGCATAAACTAGAGCATCACCCCACTCAATGCCTTTACCGTTGTCAGCTTTAGCCCACATTAGGCCAGTTGCTTTGTCGGTGATTGTACCATCGTTGTTGTCTGCAAAATTGTTTACACCATAAACATTACCACGTACGGCACGAACCTGTTTAGCCATAGGATTGCTCCTCATTTGACCTCCGCCACCGTTTTGTAAAGAAGGAGGTATGCTTCCATTTCCAGCGCCTTCACCTCTAACCACGCTGTTAGCTTCAGCACTACCTCCTCTATTTTGTTGCTCACCACCTCTTTGAGAACCCTCTCCTGATTGTGGGCGTTGTTGTTGTTGTTGTGAACCTTCACCTCTTTGGCTACCTTCACCTCTTTGTGAACCTTCGC
>JAWXTQ010000033.1:0-16598 GCA_044433405.1 Rikenellaceae bacterium | reverse complement strand
TAACTACACATGGACCAGCTTCAATAACAGTGCATGGAATATTTTTTCCCTCGGCACTGAAAACGGATGTCATTCCGATTTTTTTTCCAATTAGTCCTGACATTTTCTGTTCAGATAGTTTGTAAAAATTAATAATGTTATTTATTCTGCTGTGGACATAAATATCCCAAACAGACTGCAAAGGTAGTGATTATTTTTTAAATACAAAATTTTTTTTGCATTAATTTATTGAAAAAGCGAAAGTTATGAGATATTTAGTTAATTTATCGAAAACGAACAATCAAACCTAAACACCTCAAAACCTGCCTACAGCAATTCTCTGCACTATTTTGCAGATATTTTAGATAGCTAAGCGATATTATAAAAAGTTGAAATAATAATTTACGAATATGTGTAAAATAATTAATTTTGCAATAACTCAACGAATTAAGTGGGCAAACCACCGCATATTTCACCTAAGATCTCCAACTCTTAGCTAAAGTTATTTTGAAAATACAGCAGCGATCCAACCATCTTTCTGCTGATGCGATACATATTGCAATCCTAATGATTGCGCCTTTGACTCTATATCTTTCAAGTCGATTTCAAGAAAACCGCTCACTACTAGGTGACCTCCCTCGTTTAGTGTTGCAACATATTTTGGCATGTCAGCAATTAGGATATTACGATTTATATTGGCTAAAATAAAATCAAAATTCATCCCCTCGATAGCTGATGCATCGCCAAGCATCACCTTGCATTTAGAGGTAAGGTTATTTGTTTCCAAATTCTCTATACAGTTTTCGTAAGCCCAATCGTCAATATCTACAGCACTCATATATGAAGCCCCAGAAAGCAGTGCAGCTATAGCCAAAACTCCCGTGCCACTCCCCATATCCAACCCTTTCTTACCCTCTATAGGCAGAGTAAAAATAGTTTTAGTCATTAGGTGTGTAGTGGCATGATGTCCCGTTCCGAATGACATTTTAGGCATTATTACAATATCATACTTCACCTCGCTATTCAAAGCGTGAAATGGCGCTCTAATTTGGCAAATATCATCAATATTAATAGGCTCAAAATTTGACTCCCACTCTTTATTCCAATTTACGCTCTCAATCTTGTTTATTTCGACACTATAACCTTTTGCTGTTAGCTCTTTGGCATACTGCGCTATATCGGACTCAAACTCTGCATGATTTGCTTCGGTTATATAAGCCAATAGCTCTGAGGTGTTATCCTCAAAGCTATCAAAACCTATATCACAGAGCATAGCCATTGCTATTTCACTAGCATCGTAGTTACAATTGTCATTAAATGCTATCTTATACTCTATATAATTCATTATTATCTGTTATTCTTCCAACCATTTATTGATTTTACTCCATATCTCTTCTTGAGTCTCTTTATCCATTGTTGCGATGCGCGCTGAGTGGCTTCCGTTTTTCTGCACATATTTAATCATATTGCTTTTATTCTCGAAAAGATAATCCTCAGGTGCGGCGGCACTCCATGGGTCAAACTCTCCATATACAAAAATCATCTTTGGATCGTTGTCGTTAAGGAATTTATAGATATCCTTATGTAGAGTGTTGTTGAATTTTATCTTTTTTGCATCCTCTGGAAGGAAAATATTTCTTAGATATTTCTTAGTTGATTTAATTGTTAACAAATCCTTGAATGGCTTAGTGTCGTACCCATAATAGCCTAAATCGGTTGCCGCCTGAACGAAGAATGACTGGATTGACATCTCACCAAAATAACTTGCACTTGCAAAATCCATAAGGTGATCAAAAATCTCTCTATCTGAGCTAATCTCTAGCTCAGGAATACGAGATGTAGGATAACCCCATTGCCAGAACGAGAATGAGTACTCTAAAACGCAATAATCAATCACCTCTTCAAGACTCATATCTCTAAAATCCCATTTGCTTTTTTGCGCTAACTCCTCTAGCATTGGCACGATTGCAGCTTTACGCTTCAAAACTTCGCGCTGATATGCAATAATCTTAGCTCTATCTTCAGGTGTTCCACACTGATCAATAAATGGCTCATGACGACCATCCTCTACGCCAAAACATACTGGGCCAACATAAGGAACTGAGATATCAACATCATCTGGGAAATATGTTCTATATATCATAGTGTTCTGTCCACCCTTACTAATGCCTGTAGATATCCACTTATTTTTATACACCTTCTTTAATATAGTAGTAATACGATGCAAGTCATTAGCTGCATTTTCGCCAGTCATATATTGCCAATCACAAGGTTCAGGTGTTGACTCTAGAAAATAACGATGTTCAACAACCACTTGGTTAGTGCCTAATTTTGTTGATATCTCATCTCTATAGTTTGGATTTAAGCCATAAGCTCCACCATAACCCTCAGCAACAATAACCACTGGTTTATTGTAGTCGGTATGAGCAACTACAAAACGTTGAGTAAACGTTCCTAACTCTGGGTTTTTATGGTCAATAGGTTGCTCTATTCTAACAAGGTATTTCTCCTCAAAAAGTTTTGATTCGAGCTTCTCCACCGCAACGATATCCTTCTCTGATTTTAAAAGCTCGTATATCGACGAACTATTTTCCTGCTCTGTAGAGCTGCTTTGCGAAGCCTCTACACTAGTGATGTTACCTAGCGAAAGCAACGCTAGGAGTAGTAATACAAATAATCTCTTCATTTCTTATCTCTTATTTTTAATATGTTATTTTGGTTTAAAAAAAGTTCACAGGCTCACTTCCCATCTCAAATATCAGAGTCGCTCCACTCATTATCTCATCGTGAGTAATGTATCCTCTCTTTAGAGGCTCACCATTGAGTGTTGCACTTTGAATATATATATTCTTAGAGCTTAAGTTATTAGCCTTCATGGTAAAAGTATTACCAGTTTCGGTTTTAATTTTAGCTCCATCAATCATTGGCGCACCAATCACATACTCGCCAGAGGCTTGAGATAGAGGATAAAATCCCATTGATGAGAATATGTGCCATGCAGACATCTGACCGCAATCGTCATTATTTGGCATTCCAGCACGTGAATCATTATAATACATCTGTGTCACCTCGTTTATCAATTTTGCCGCTTTATGAGGCTCACCTGCTTGGGTGTATAGGTATGCAAATTGGTGTCCTGGCTCATCTCCATGACCATACTGACCAATAAACCCAGAAAGATCGACATGTAAATCACCTTTCATATCTAAAGGTGTAGAGATAATCCTATCCATCGACTCTACAAACGAAGAGTAGCCACCCATTGCCTGGGCAACTTCGGCCAAAGCGTGAGGATAGAAATATGAGTAAGCCCAGATATTTCCCGAAACGTAATGAGGTTTTAATGACTCCCAATCTCTCATATCAACCTCTACAAATTCACCTGTAGAATCTTTAGGCATCATCAGTTGCGATGCACTATCATAATGGTTCATAAATCGCAATGAGCGGTTAAGATACTCCTGCTCAACCTCTTTGTTACCCAATTTTTTAGCGACCTGAGCAATCGCCCAGTCATAATAGCTATTCTCCATTGTTTTTGATACCGAAGAGCCTATTCCTGCTGGCACATAACCGATAGAGTTATAATACTCAACACCCGACTCCCCGTCAGAGCTAGAGTGATAATCGCTATTAGAGGTGTGAATCATCGCTTCAAGCGCCTTATTAGCATCAATTCCTCCAATATTTTTAACTATAGCCTCTGAGATTGTCGCCACCGCAGGATAGCTAATCATGCAGGTGTTATCATAACCACACAACTCCCAAAGTGGAATCTTTCCTCCATTTTCGTATCTACTTATAAGTGAATTTACAAAATTAGCATTTGCCTCATGTTCGGTAATATTAAATAATGGATGAACTGCACGGTGAGTGTCCCAAAGCGAGAATGTAGAGTAGTTGGTAAAACCATCAGCTTTCATAACTTTACCGAGTGCCCAGTAACGGCCATCTACATCTTGCGAAAGGTTAGGCTGAATCATTGCATGATATAGGCCAGTATATAACATTCGTTTTGTAGCAATATCGTCGGTCTCGAACTCATATTTTGATAATTTTTCGCGCCACAAAGCTACGGCATTGCGGTGAGCAGCATCAAAATCAATTATTGCAGCCTCTGCTTGATAGTTAGCCTTAGCACCACTCTCGTCAACTTGAGAAATTGCCACTTTAACCTCAATTTGCTCCCCTTCAGAGGTTGAGAATGTGAGCGCAATTTTGTTCATCTCTGACCCCTCACCTTGGTGAATTGCATGACCCTCTTGTATAACATGACTAACAAAAGGTTTTGAAAAGGTTGCAAAGAAATATGTGTAGCGTTTACCACCCCAGCCATTACTATATGAACATCCCTCAATTTGAGTATCCGACACGACTCTTACTGAGGAGTTAAGCGTGCTGCCAAAAATTTTATTTGTAGGGTCAAAAATAATATTAGCACTATCACTCTTAGGGAATGTATAGCGGTGAAATCCAACACGTGGCGAAGCTGTTAGCTCAGCTTTTATATCGTAATCTAGAAGGTTTACCATATAATATCCTGCTGTAGCTTTCTCATTATCGCTATCGTGTGATATGCGGCTTCTAAATCCGCTATCTGGGTCTGATTTTTTGCCAGGATCAAACTTAATTTCTCCAATTGTTGGCATAACTAGAATGTCGCCTAAATCGCTCCATCCAGTGCCACTAAGGTGAGTGTGGCTAAATCCCATTAAACTACTGTCTGAACTGTGGTAGCCAGAACACCAATTCCACCCCTTTGTGTCGCCATCAGGGCTAAGTTGCACCATTCCAAAAGGCACAGTTGCGCCAGGGAAAGTGTGTACAATTCCGTCAGTTCCTATAAATGGATCGACATAACTAATAACATCATCTTGGCTCTTATTGCACGATAAAATTGCAAATGCCGATATCAAAACAAACAATAATCTCATTGTAAATAGATTTAAATTATGCTACAAAATTAATTTATTTTTTTAACTCCAGAATATTTTTTAACTTTACACGTTCAAAAGTTGCCTTTTTATTCTAAAGTAGAGGCAAAGATAGTGATAAAATTTTAAATTTAGATATGAATTACTTTAAGAAAACGACTTTAATTTTCGGATGGTTAGCATTTGTTATATCTACTACGGTATATGCTCTAACCATGGAATTATCAGCTAGTTTATGGGATTGCGGAGAATTTATCGCAACATCATACAAAATGCAGGTAGGCCATCCCCCAGGAGCGCCACTATTTATGCTACTAAATCGTATTTTTTCAATCTTTGCATTCGACACATCAATGGTCGCTGCAATGGTGAATATGGCTAGTGCAGTGGCAAGTGGCTTAACAATAGCATTTTTATTCTGGACTATTGCTCACCTTTCTCGAAGATTATTAAAAGAGGAGGAGAATACAATCACAACTTCTCGCACTTGGGCTATCATCGGAGCTTCACTAGTTGGTTCACTAGCTTATGCTTTCACCGATACATTCTGGTTTTCGGCAGTAGAGGGAGAAGTTTACGCTCAATCGTCACTATTTACAGCTATGGTGTTTTGGGCTATTTTAAAATGGGAAAATGTTTCAGAAGAGCCTCACTCTAATCGCTGGCTGGTGTTTGTAGCCTATCTTATGGGGCTTTCAATTGGTGTCCATCTACTAAACCTCCTTGCTATTCCTGCAATTGTTTTCGTATACTACTATAAACACTACCCTGTTAGAAGTAAAATTGGTTGGTGGAAAGCTTTTGCTTTATCGGTTATGATATTGGCTACTGTACTATTTATAATTATTCCTAAAACGGTAGAGTATGGTGCAGCAATGGATAGATTGTTTGTAAACACTCTATCACTGCCTGTTAACAGTGGTCTTGCAACATTCTATATTGCGCTACTATGTGGCGTTCTTTACGGCTCGTGGAGAGCGTTTAAAAAAGGGAGAGTGATATTAAACACCGCACTACTCTGCTTAGCAATGATTGTTTTTGGATATGGGTCATACGCTACAGTAGTAATTCGTGCTGCGGCAAACACCCCTATGAACTCTAATCAACCTGACGATCCATACTCTCTACTTTCACTCCTAAATCGTGACCAATATGGACGTACTCCTCTGCTTTATGGCGAAACATACGCCTCACCAGGCATCGACTACAAATACTCTACAGTATACAAATATAACGATGAAACAAAACGTTATGAACAACGTGAAGTAAAATCGGGAATCAAGTATGCAGATGGCTCATTAATGCTATTCCCTCGCATGTATGACTCACAACAGAGTGACAACTACAAGGGGTGGGCAAATATTACAGGTCGCAAATACAACTTCAAAGAGGCAAATCAGGTGATTACGCTTCCAACTTTTGGCGAAAACTTGCAATATTTCTTTAACTATCAGCTTAACTTCATGTATTGGAGATACTTCTTATGGAATTTCGTTGGTAGACAAAACGATCTCCAATCACAAGGGGAGATAACCAAAGGAGGGTGGCTTTCAGGCATCTCTGCAATTGATGCTCTATACACTGGACCGCAATACAACCTACCAGACGATCTAGAGAACAACCCTTCGCGCAATAAATACTATTTCTTGCCATTTATTCTAGGTTTAATAGGTTTATACTATCAGCTTTCAAGGGATAGAAACAACTTTACAGCTGTTATGTGGCTATTCTTTATGACAGGTATTGCCATTATTTTATATCTAAATCAACCCCCAATGCAGCCTCGTGAGCGCGACTACGCATTTGCAGGCTCGTTTTATGCGTTCTCGATTTGGATTGGTATTGGAGCGTTATTCTTCTACGAACTTTTCGAAAGAAGCAAGAAGATGTCTCCCAAAGTAGCAGCAATCGCTTCAACTGTAGTTTGCTTTAGTGTTCCTACAATATTAATAGCAGAAAACTGGGATGACCACGATCGCTCTGGACGTTATGTTGCACGCGATTTAGGCCGCAACTACCTTGAGGCTATTCTTCCTAACTCTATTGTTATTCCTTTTGGAGATAACGACACATTCCCTCTATGGTATAATCAAGAGGTTGAAGAGGTAAGACAAGATGTTAGAGTTATGAATATTAGCTACTTAGAATCATCATGGTATGCTAGACAAATGAGATACAAAACTTACGAGAGTGAGTCTATTGAGTTTACAATGCCTGAGAGTTTCTACAATAATGATGAGAATCAATTTGTAGATGTTGTTGAAATCACAAAACAGCCTATGACAATCAAGCAGGTTTTAGATTTCATGAATAGCGATAGTAAGGTAAAACAAGCCGTTAAAGCACAAACTGGCAGCGACGTATTTATCCCTACACGCACAATAAAATTCCCAGTAAACAAAGAAAACGCTGTAAAAAGCGGAATCATCACTGCCGCAGAGGCAGCTATGGCTCTAGACACCATCACTGTAACCATCTCAAAAGATGATATTTCAAGAGCTAAATTTGCAATATTAGATGCACTTGGCACTGCTGACTGGAATCGCGCTTTCTCGTTTACTCAACCTTTCACAATTCAAGAGCTAGGACTTCACAACTATCTACAGTTAGAGGGATATACATATCGTATTGTGCCATTTATGACTCGTGTAACAGACGAGATGGAGATTGGTCGCATCAACAGCGCAGAGCTTTACGACAATTTGATGAATAAATACAAGTTTGGAAACGTTAAAGATGAGGGTGTTACAGTAGATTACTTCTCTCACTACACATTTAACGCAACTCAATCAAGAAGCATATATGCAAGATTGGCAAATCAACTTATGTCAGAAGGTGACACTATCAGCGCAGTAAAAGCTCTAGATCGCATAGCTGAGGAGCTTCCTCACAGCAAAGTGCGCTACAGCTACAACTCTTATCCTCTTATTAGAGCATACTTTGAGGCGGGTGAGATTGAGAAAGGCGACGAACTTCTTAATGGATTTACTGAAAATGTGTTACAGCATCTAAATTACTACTCACTATTTACCGATAGACAAGCAAGAAGTTTAGGTGATGTACTTCGCGATAATGTGCACCATGCACAAGAGTTGTATTTGATATCTGCTAAATACAATCGTCCTGATCCACTAAGCAAGTTAACACCTTACATGCAGGCTCTAACAGCTGAAACATCAAGCAGAAATAACTAAAGTAGTTAGCACAAGACAAATGAAACAATATCTCGATTTACTATCGCACGTTGCAAGTAGCGGCAGTGTAAAACATGACCGCACAGGAACAGGAACAAAGAGTGTTTTTGGCTATCAAATGCGTTTTAATTTAGAAGAGAGTTTCCCTCTTCTAACAACCAAAAAGCTTCACTTGCGCTCAATAATTTATGAGCTACTTTGGTTTTTAAATGGTGATACAAACATCAAGTTCTTACACGATAACAAAGTCACAATTTGGGATGAATGGGCTGACGAAAATGGCGATTTAGGCCCAATTTACGGCTATCAATGGAGAAGTTGGCACACTGCAAACGGTGAAACAATTGACCAAATCAAACAGGTTGTGGAGATGATAAAACACTCTCCCGACTCACGCAGGATGATTGTCTCGGCGTGGAATGTTGCCGATATCGAAAAGATGGCTCTTCCTCCATGCCACACAATGTTTCAATTTTACGTGGCAGATGGTAAACTATCTTGCCAGTTGTATCAGCGCAGTGCAGATATATTTCTTGGGGTTCCGTTTAATATCGCCTCATACGCTCTCTTAACGCTTATGATGGCACAGGTTTGCGGCTTAAAACCAGGTGATTTTGTTCACACCCTTGGCGATGCCCATCTCTACTTAAACCACCTTGAGCAGGCTGATTTACAACTCACCAGAGAGACATACAAGCTACCTAAAATGGTATTAAATAGCCAAGTAAAAGATATTTTTAGTTTTAAATTTGAGGATTTCACACTCGAAGATTACACCGCACATCCAACAATTAAAGCTCCAATAGCAATATGATAATATCAATAATTGTTGCCACTGCACACAATAGTGTTATTGGCAAAGACAACAACCTGATTTGGCATATAAGCGAAGATTTACGCTACTTTAAGGCAACAACATCAGGACATACAGTGATTATGGGGCGCAAAAGCTACGAATCTATTGGCCGTCCACTACCAAATAGGAGAAATATTATAATCACTCGAAATAGCGACTTTTCAGCTCCAGGATGCGAAGTTGTTAACTCAATAGAGCATGCAATCGAGTTAAGCAATGATGGTAACTCAGAGGAGGTTTTCATTATCGGAGGTGGTGAGATCTACCGCCAAAGCATAGATAAAGCTGACAAGCTATACATCACCCACGTAGATAACAATTACGAAGGCGATACCTATTTTCCTGGAATTAAAATGTCTGAATGGAAAAAAGTTAGCAGCGAAAAACATATCAGAGGCGAAAAATTCGAATATCCATTCGAATTTGCAATATACGAAAGAGCTTAAAGTTGTATTTGTTTTGTTAGGGCGACGCCCTAACAAAACAAATACAATCAATATTCTTCTTCAGATTGATCCTCCATATCCTCCATATCATCCATATCCTCCAAATTTTCAAACTCGTCGACATGATCAGCATAGCAATTCAAATCTATCTCATTTACTTGCTGATTATCAAATAGAAAAACGCGACCTGGAAACTGCTCTATCACATTTAGGTTATGCGTTGCAATAATTACAGCACATCCTGATGCAGCTATTTCGCTAAGAATCTCCATAATTTCTGCTGTACAGATTGGATCAAGATTACCAGTTGGCTCATCAGCCAATATTATGTTAGGATTGTTAAGTAAGGCTCGCGCAATGGCTAGACGTTGCTGTTCTCCTCCAGAAAGCTGGTAGGTGTATCGATGCGCCTTTGAGCGTAGCGAAACCATTGATAATACATAATCTATACGCTCATTAATGGCTGCTGTGTTTTTCCAACCAATTGCCTTTAAGAAAAACTTTAAATTTTCGTATACAGAGCGATCTGAAAGAAGCTGAAAATCTTGAAACACCAAACCTAGCGATCGTCTCAATCGCGAGATATCTCTATATCTTATTTTGTTAAGAGAGAAATCCCCAACCTGTGCTCTTCCTTGGCGCAGGGGATATTCAGCATAAAGAGTCTTAATTAAAGAGCTCTTTCCGCTACCTACCTTACCTATAAAATAGACTAGTTCAGAGCTGAATATCTGAAGGTCGATATTTGAGAGAATAATATTATTTTTATAATAGTGTCTTAAATTTCCCTCTGAGGAGAATATTGTTACTCCTTCTAAATCAATCAATACTTCTTCCATGGCTAATAGATATTAAAATGGTGCATCACCCGAATCAAATGAGTTTTCGGGATGGGTGTTTGTTACTGTGGCCGAACCACGCGCAGCTTTATCTGGTGAGTAGTTGCTTTCATACTCTTCGTATGCTATGCCAGAGGCAGCCTCAGCAGCTATATCAAGATCTGAAATATCATCAAGATTTGTAAAGCGTGCCTGCTCTTTACGGAATTTAAGGGTTACAACATCAGTTGGACCGCTACGATGTTTTGCAATAATTATCTCAGCTGCTCCAGGCACTAGAGGCACACCATTTTCGTCATGCGTAATGCCGTAGTAATCTGGACGGTGAATAAACGCAACAATGTCAGCATCTTGCTCAATAGCTCCAGACTCACGAAGGTCTGATAGCTGAGGTCGTTTATTACCACCACGCATCTCTACCGAACGGTTAAGCTGCGAAAGTGCGATAATTGGGATATTTAGCTCTTTGGCTATTCCTTTCAAGGAGCGTGATATTGTAGATACCTCTTGCTCACGGTTTCCGCGCGTCTCGGCAGTACCAGTCATTAGCTGCAAGTAGTCGATTATTATCAATTCGACATTATGTTGAGCTTTTAGACGACGAGCTTTTGAACGAAATTCAAAAATCGAAAGTCCAGGTGTATCGTCAATAAAGAGAGGTGCATTTTGAAGAGGAATTATTGATTTTTGGAGAGCACCCCACTCTTGTGTGGTTAGGCGGCCACTCTTCAACTTGTGAGAGTCAAGCCCCGATTCCGAAACCATAATACGCATAATTAGTTGTACAGCACTCATCTCTAGAGAGAAAAACGCTACTGGTCGTTTAAAATCAATTGCTGTGTTGCGCGCCATCGACAATACAAAAGCTGTTTTACCCATGGCTGGACGAGCAGCAATAATCATCAAGTCAGATGGTTGCCAACCGAGCGTTAGTTTATCAAGGTCATTAAAACCTGTTGGAACACCACTCAAACCATCTGGTTTTTCGCCTGCCTCCTCAATTTGTTTCATCGCCTTGGCAACTATCTCATACGACTTCTCGACATCGCGTTTCATATTGCCCTCAGAAACTTGGAAAACCTTAGCCTCAGCATAGTCGATAAGGTCAGTAACATCCATCGTATCATCAAAAGAGTTGCGTTGAATGTCGTTTGAGGCTGTGATTAACTCACGCTGAATATATTTTTGAGCAATAATCTTCGAGTGAAACTCAACATGCGCAGCCGAACCTACCCTGCTTGTTAATGAAGCCAAATAGTTAGCTCCACCAACAATATCTAGCTGTTTGGTTCTATTAAGCATCTCACCAACAGTGTAGAGGTCAATAGGCTGATGTGCTGCCGAAAGATCTAGGCAGATTTGATAAATTATTCTGTGCGACTCTTTGTAGAACGATTCAGGCTTGAGAATCTCCTGTACTTGGAAAATCGCATCTCTTTCGATCATTATAGCTCCTAGTACAATCTCCTCTAGCTCGATGGCTTGTGGTGGTTTATAACCGCCACTACTACTTAGCATCTCTATTACTTCGGTTGCCGATGGTGCGTATGTTTTTTGTTTTGCCATTTTTTGTTATTCTCTATTTTTTTAACCCCTCTTGTATTTGCAGAGGGTTTATTATTATCTCTTTTTGAAAAACTATTCTTACGTACAAAGAAAAACTCTTTTTGCTCTCTTTTCTTCTCAATATTTCGCTCAACAAACACCTTTTCTCCAGTGTAAGGGTCGATGCCAGTGTAAAATATCACCGAAGATAGCGTCATAGGTGTTGGGGTGAAGTCTTGCACCTGCCTTAAATCAAACTTCAAACCTTTGATTTTCTGGTGCAGCTCTCTCATATCGTCTAACTTACATCCTGGGTGTGCAGATATAAAATAGGGCACTATTTCGTATGGTAACGATTTACGTTTACAAATTTGAGCAAATTCAACTGTCAACTTCTCAAAGAGAGAGAATGAGGGTTTACGCATCATTTTCAGCACATTATCGGATGTGTGCTCAGGTGCAACTTTAAATCTACCACTAGTGTGTTTCTCTACAACAGAACAAAGATAATCTTTACCGTGGATTTTATCAAATAAATCGTACCTAATTCCGCTAGAAACAAATATTTTTTTTATGCCATCAACTTTTAAAGCCTTATCATATAGTTTGATTAGCGGAAGGTGCGAGTTGTTCATATTTGGGCATAACTTAGGGTAGAGACACGAATGGCGTGCGCACTTCTCACACAAGCTAATATCTTTGCCTACCATTTGCCACATATTGGCCGACGGACCTCCCAAATCACTCACTACTCCCTTAAAATCGGGGCGCGAGCCGATATAACTAAGCTCCTGCAAAATGGATTGTTCGCTTCGAGAGGTGATATGCTTACCTTGATGAGCAGATATAGTACAGAAACTACACCCTCCAAAGCAACCGCGATGGATATTTACAGAGAATTTAATCATCTCAAAAGCCGAAATAGCCCCTTTACCTCTATAGCGCTGGTGAGGCTCGTAGGTGAAAGGTAGTTGATAGGTTTTATCTAACTCCCCACCATTTAGAGGGGGATGCGGAGGGTTAATCACCACAAACTTTTCACCACATGGTTCAATTAGCTGCATTGAGCATATTTTGTTTGATTCACGCTCGATAATTGTAAAGTTTTTACCAAAACTCTCTTTGCTTGACAGCGACTCCTCAAACGAGGCTAGCATAATTGAGCCTTGATTAAAACAATCTACATCCGATATATCAGATGTAAGATATGCTATTTGGCGAAGTTTTTTAATATTCTCAATATCAAATCCGCCCTGCATCGCTTTAGTAACCTCTCCTATGCTCTTATCACCCATTCCATACATTAATATATCAGCACCGCTCTCAACCAATATTGATGGTAGTAACTTATCTTGCCAATAATCATAATGGGTAACTCTACGCAACGAAGCCTCAATACCTCCAATCACAACTGGCGTATCGGGATATAACTCTTTTAATATTTTGGTGTATCGCACAGTAGCATAGTCGGGACGCGCACCAGCACGCCCTCCTGCGGTGTAAGCATCATCACTTCTTAGCCTACGTGCGGCAGTGTAATGGTTAACCATAGAGTCCATATTTCCTGCATTAACTCCAAAAAAGAGCCTTGGCTTACCTAGCTTCTTGAAATCGCGGAGGTCGTCGTGTATTGATGGTTGAGCAACCACTGCCACACGATAGCCTGCAGCCTCAATGTGACGCGCTATTACGGCCGTTCCAAATGATGGATGGTCAACATAGGCATCGCCTGTGAACAGAATAACATCTATCCACTCCCAACCTAGCTGTTTAACCTCCTTTGCGGATGTTGGCAAAAAGCCATAATTATTTTCTCTACTTCTATCTATCTTTTTGTACATTACAACTATTTTATCTCCAACACTGAACTATCACCATAACTTAAAAAGCGATACTCATTTTGGAGTGCATATTTATAAATCTCGCGCCAACTATCACCCACTGCTGCGCTAATTAGCAATAGTAGCGTACTTTGAGGCTGGTGGAAATTTGTTACTATTTTTTTTACTACTCTAAACTTATACCCAGGTGTTATCATTATTGCCGTAGAGGAGAACAAACGCTCTATACCACTCTCTTTCATTGAAGCAATTAACGCCTCTAGCAACTCTTTGCCGCTAATTGAGTGGGGAATATCGTAAGCTTCCCACTGCTGAACTGGCAAATCTTGATTGATATCTCCATTTTTATAGGCACGATACCCCAATACTGATAGCGACTCAAGAGTTCGCACCGATGTTGTACCAACTGCGATAACACTCCCTGCCTTTTGAGCAACCACCTCTAAATCTGAAATATTAACATCAAAGTGTTCGATATGCATATTATGCTCAGCTGCATTACTGCTCTTTACTGGCAAAAATGTTCCTGCTCCTACATGCAACGTAACCTCTCGCATATCCACTCCACGCATTTTTAGAGATTCAAACACCTCATTAGTAAAGTGAAGTCCAGCGGTTGGTGCTGCAACCGAACCCTCAAATTTAGAGTACAAAGTTTGATAAGTGGTTAGGTCAGACTGCTCACTCTCTCGACAAAGATATGGTGGAATTGGGATTTTACCTAATATATGCAAAATTTCACCAAAGCTAAGTGTGCTATCGTTCCATGTAAACTCTACAATTGATTCTCGACCAAGCAGCTCAATCTGCTCAACACTTAAAGCTATAGATTTACTCTCGTGCTCAAAATGTATTGTAAGTTTACCCTCTTTCCACTTCTTACGTCCTCCAACAAGCACCTTCCATTGACACTTCTCAACAACGCTAAAAGCACTCTCATAATGAGAGGGAAGATGAGGCTCTAAACAAAAAATCTCAATTCTAGCTCCACTCTCTTTAAAAAAGATTATTCGGGCTTGAATAACTTTGGTGTTATTGAAAATAATCAAGTCATTACGCTCAAATTGCTCCGAAATTGAGCTAAATTTTGCGCTAGTAATGGTGTTGTTTTTATAAACCAACAACTTTGAATCATGCCTATTTTGAAGCGGATATTTAGCTATACGCTCCTCTGGCAGGTGATATGTGAACTCTTCTATAGGAATATTTCTCATCAAACTATCTGAATTAAATTGCAAAAATATCAAAAACTATTCGTATTTTTGCATAAAATAATTAATGATATGATAAAATTAGGTGATAGAGTAAAGTTTATCAACGACATTGGAGTCGGTAAAGTGATAAAAATAGAGGGAAAAATAGTTACTGTCGATAGAGAAGATGGTTTTGAAGTACCAGCATTGATTTCTGAATTGGTGGTTGTGGAGAAAGAGGAAGAGCTGCGCGCAATTAGTCGAATTGGCGTTAGCGACCCTAAACCTGGAAGAGTGCAGCGCAACCAAGAGCAGAGAGAGGCACACAAACAACAAAAACGCCAAAGCGCCATTAGCCGCTACGGACGAATTACCATTACAAACGAGTATGAAGATGAAGACGAACCTATAGATATTGCCTCAATAAGAGAAAACTATGCTCGCTCGATGGCTAACACCAATCAATATCTACTTAACTCAATGAAGGATGAGCCAGTAAACGACACCTCAGTGTTTGATGATAACCAGCAGGTTATTAGCGAAAAAGAGTATACAAAAGTAGAGATTAAGAGTGAACCCAAAGAGGAACAACCTATAAAAAAAGCTGAGCCAAAACCGAAGAAAAAGAGCGATATGGAGGTGATAGATCTCCATGCACACGAGATTTTGGAGACAGAGCAAGGAATGAGTGCAGGCGATATACTCAACTTTCAGATAGACACCTTCAAAGCAACACTAGAGAGTAAAATTTCAAAGAAGAGCAAAGGGAAAGTTGTATTTATACATGGCGTTGGCTCTGGCAAACTTAAACAAGAGTTAACAAAAATATTACGCTACGAGTACCCTAGATTATACTTCCAAGACGCATCATTCAAAGAGTATGGCTATGGTGCGATCATGGTTATATTTTAAAAACAAGAGACAAACTACATTACATATCCCTCAATATTTAATAGATGCTATAGAAAAATACAATATTTCCGTAGAAAGTGCTTTGCATACATCACCCACAGCTCTACTTTTGTGAAAACTTTTAAATGAAACAAAAATGAACAAGATTTTTATGATGCTTGCAGCGGCGGCTTTAATAAGCTCTTGCACGCAAAATGAAGTTAGCTACAAACTTAACTCAACTGGCCAAAAATTAACTTATGACCTAGAGGGTAATGTGATTGACTCTCCTGCGCCTGGAGACAAATTATACGGGCAGGATGCATCATATCTAAGAGGTTCTGAAATGATGTTTAAAGATAATGGCGATGGCACAGTGACCGACGTAAACACTGGTCTAATGTGGCAACAAGTTCCTCCTGTTGAAGGTATGACTTGGGAACAAGCCAGAGAATATTGCGAAAATTTAGAGTTCGCAGGTTATTCTGATTGGAGACTTCCATCGTTGAAAGAGCTGTTTTCAATTAGCGATTTCAGCACAGGATGGCCATATCTTGACACTTCTTACTTTAAACTAGCATCAGGTAATGTAACAAAAGATGAACAATTTTGGTCATCAGACAAATATGTTGGCGAAACTGTAGAGGGTCGCGATAACGCTGCCTTTGGAGTTAATCACGTAACTGGTCACATTAAAGCGTACGCTGCTGGCGGTTCAAGAGGCGGACAAGAAGGCGGTGAAGGTGACGAGCAACGTCCTCCAATGGGTGAAGGTGGCGAGCAGCAACGTCCACAAATGGGTGAAGGTTCGCAAAGAGGCGAAGGTAGCCAAAGAGGTGAAGGCTCACAAAGAGGTGAGGGTAGCCAAAGAGGTGAAGGC
>JAWXTQ010000032.1:0-16956 GCA_044433405.1 Rikenellaceae bacterium | reverse complement strand
GTAGGTGATATGTAGCTTCGCGATGGTCGAGGTTTGGGGTTGTGTTTAAATTTTTTTAGAAAAAACTACGCGGTAGACTACATGCATCTATACTATCAATCATTTTCAAAGCCTTATCTAATTCAAAGCCTTATCTAGACTAGCAAGCTACAACTCCTGAATTATCGGCTTCAGTATCCATTCTACTACCAACAAAATGTATAACAATAGGAAATATCTTATTGCTAAACTCTGCAACTGTGAGTTGCTGGGTCATGTATTTTAGAATATTTGCCTTAAATCAATATTAAAGAGATTATAAATCACTATTTCAACAATTTTTCTAGATGTTCCTCCAACTCTGTAGCCTTGAATCCCATGGCCACAATCTTGCCCTTGCTGTCAATTAAAATAACCTTTCCTCCACCATTGCCAGCTGCGTATTTAGCCCAAACCTCCGCTCTGTCATTTAGCTCCACCAAGTTCAGCCACTCCATGCCGATTCGCTCAATAGCAGCCTCCATAGCCGTGGTATTGTTATTCTCACGAGCCACACCAACAATGTCAAAGCCCCTATCTTTGTACTTTTCCCATACAGGAATAAACGACTTAGTTGTTCGCATACAAGGTCCACACCACGAAGCCCATAAATCCAAAACCACTACCTTACCTTTGATTAAATCTGACAACTTATGCATATTACCTTCTAGGTCAGGAGCCTCGAAATCTATAAAATCCGAACCCTCTTTAATCTCATTGCCCAAAACATCTATCTCTATTTGCTGATACATTGGATTATCTGAATACTTTTTGCTAAAGTTCTTATATAACAGCTCTTTATGTTTTGTGTTTAATGCCAAATTAGCATAATAGCTATTAGCATTAACCTGTCTATTCAATGAAGCTAGAGTAGCCTCATTAGCCTCTTTGCTAATCTCAGCCCACTGCTCTGATTCTATTGCGCTTTCATACTCATCTATCTCAGCTTTCAGAGCCTTTCCTGCCTCATTGTAGACCATGTTGTTATCATCCAAATAGTTTCTTACTGCATAGAGCGAATCTCTCAGTTCAATTGATAATCCTTCCTGCTGAATCTCTTCTATCCATATCAAAAACTCTTGACTGTAAACATTATTCTGTTCGTTATTAGATAACTTCTCATATAATGGCTCCAATTTTTTACTATATTTTTTTCCTATCTCAACATCGATATAGTGGAATTGTTTATTAAGTTTACCACCCTCTATTTTTCGATCCTTATATTTATCTTCATTATATATCTCAAAACTAACTGTACCATCCTCTAGCAAAAAATGGTAGCTATAGAAATAACTTCTTTCCACCTCACTCTTAAATACAAGGCAATAGAGCTGAGAGTGTTCAAACTCCATATCGTAACTAAACGTGCCATCCTTTCGGATTTCAATTTCAATTGGGTCTACAACCCTATAGTCGGTATTATTAGGAGCTAGCCACAGAATTTTATCATCTGGGCGATCAATGATTTTACCTTCAATTTTGCACACTTTCTGCGCCATCACTGTCGTTGAAACCAACAACAATAGAATCAAAATAGTAAGACGTTTCATGCTTATTATAGGGTTTTAGTTAATAATATTATTTATTTGAGTGTCGTCCTGAAAAAGCTTTGCCTTTCATAAGCTAAAAGTAAAGTTTTTTAATCAATATTGCAAAATATTTTCTATCTTTGTACTTAGAAACATCTCGGAGTAATCCGAAGTTTAAAATATTATTTTGCGTTTGCGTAAGATCTTGAAACTGAAAACTGGTAATTTTCAATACTAACAAGAGACTATGTGCAACGCCTATACTGTATTCATATGGTATGGGCTTGCTAGTCTGTTAGTAAAGGTGTACCAGTACCTCAGTTTCGGATTTAGTTAGGTCCGTACCATTCTTTTTGGCTTGGGATTTAATTATCGTAAGCGATCACAATTAACCAAAAGGAGAGGATGGATGCGGTACTTGGATAGCTTCCCAGAAACGACCACAGTTACACAAACCGCTAAAACGCACAATATTCACCATCAGGAGCGATGATTACGTGATCTAGGATTTTTATGTCGAAGAAGTTTGCGGCTGTTTCGATTTTTTTTGTGATTTGGATGTCGTCGTCGCTTGCAGAGAGATCGTATGAGGGGTGGTTGTGTACTAGTATTAGTTTTGATGCTAGTAGTTTTAGTGCTTGACGTATGATGAGTCTAACATCTACGCTTACCATATTTACTCCTCCGTCGGATATTTTTCGACGTTCTAATACTCTGTTGCTGTTGTTTAGGAATACTACCCAAAACTCTTCGTGCTCTTTGTTTTTGAACTGATCTGCAAATAGAGTCACTACATCTGAACTGTTTTTAATTAGTTCGATGTTTTTGTTTTCGGATAGTTTTGCGCGACGCGCTAGCTCTGCAATCGAAATGATTTTAGATGCTATTTTGGGTGTGAAACTACACTCTCTTGTGAGTTGGTTGTAGTTTAGCGACAATAGAGTTGATATGTCGCCATCTTTTAATGATAAATAGTTGTTAACAAGTCGGAGTAGCTCTTCGCTGTTTGAGGCATCAAGAGCGCCAATTAACAACTCTGAGGAGCTAAGCATATCAATAGAGCCAAACTTAATCCTTTCGGCAACTAGTTTTTTTATCTCTTTGTTATCCATACGCCAAACCTATTAACAACTATTTTTTTGTGTAACTATTCGTAGCTTATTGTGTATACGTTATCGCCATTCACGTCTGTAGAGACAATAATTTCAGTAACATAGCCATCTTCTACAGTGTAGAAAAATTCATACTCAACATCAGTGTAATCATCCTCAAAATAGTTGATGGTCATTGCTAGTGGTAGTTTGCTTGAGCGAAGTCCCAATACCCCTAAGTCAGAAGCAAAAGAGTTGTTGATATGGCAATTCATAATGGCAAGGATGTCTACATTAAAGTTGTTGTCGATGTCGCTAAATTCAGAGAAATACATTAATCCACTGTATGAGTCATCTTCATCCTCGAAGCCAAATGTTACATACTCTAGGTTATCATCGTCATTGTAGCTTAGTAAATAGTTTTCAACAGCAGTTACATTATACTCTGAGTCATATTCATTTCTAGCAGCTACGGTCATTCTTCCGTTATGGTATTGATATTCGCTATATGATGTAAGTACATCATCTACATAATACTCCTCTGTTAGTCCAAAACTGCTATTGTTAAGTGATATATATCTAACCTCATTTTGGTTAGATAGAGATACAATCGCACCTGTAGTCTCATAGCTGATACTCTCTTCTAAACTTAAAAGAGTCTCTTTAATGGCAGAAATGCGTCCCTCTGAGTCATACTCGTAGTTAATGTAATTTGCTGGAGAGCCATTTTCTACGATTTTTATTTGGCTAACTTTAAGCGAAGCAAACTCTTGCTCGTAAATATCGCTTTTGAAGCAACCGCTCAGTAGAGTAGTTAATGATAGTAGTAATAATGTAGATTTAGTAGCTACTGTTTTCATAGTGTCAATTTATTTTAAGTGTTAATAATTTACCTCACATAATAATACAACTAGAGAGACTAACTAATAGAACTCGTCAGTCTCTCTAAGTGTTCTATATGTTAGGAATATTAAGAATTAAGCCATTTTACAAGGGCAAAATCCATTCTATGCACTAAATGTTCATTTTTTGCATAAACTCTAATCGCTACGTCAAATGAGCCGCGGCTAATAGCAGGAATGTTAGCACTGTAAAATGCGTGAGTTCCTTCTGTTTTTTCTAGATCTAGCTCAACTAATCTTGTTATGTCGACATGTTTGTCGTCTGTAACCTGCTTAGCAATAACTAATTCAACGCCTATGTCGTTTGTGCTAATCTCTCCTAAATCAAGCACGACGTCGGTACGATATGTCTCACCAGTCATAATCTTGGTATTAGTCATATCATAAGTACGAACGGAAATAGTGTTAATATTATTATCCCAAAGTGAACTTATGTGACGTTTCCACGCAGCAACTTCGCGCGCAATGCGGAAATTATCAGCAGTTACAGACTCTGCGCGAGATGCTAATTTTGAGTAGAAACGCTCAACGTAGTCCTCAATCATGCGTTTTGTTGTGAAGTTAGATGCAACCTCAGAAATTGATCGCTTGATGTAAGAAACCCATTTTGATGATACATTTTGAATGTCGCGGTCATAGTATGCTGGGATGATTTTCTCTTCGAAAATTGTGTAAATCATCTCTGCATCTAGCATGTTTTGGCTGCCTTGATCAAGGTATGTGCGCTCTTGTGGTAGTGCCCAACCTGCATCTTTTTTGTAGCCTTCAACCCACCAACCATCTAATACACTAAAGTGTAATACGCCATTCATAACAGCTTTTTCACCCGATGTTCCAGAAGCTTCTAATGGTCGAGTAGGAGTGTTCATCCAGATGTCAACACCTTGAACCATGCGACGAGCTAGCTCCATGTCGTAGTTTTGTAGGAAGATGATTTTGCCAACAAACTGAGGGAGAGATGAAATCTCAACAATATGTTTGATTAAATCTTGACCTGGTTTGTCGTTTGGATGTGCTTTACCTGCAAATACAAACTGAACTGGACGCTCAGGATTATTAACAATTCTGTCTAGTCTATCAATATCTGTAAATAGAAGGTGTGCTCTTTTGTAAGTTGCAAAGCGACGAGCAAAACCAATTGTTAAAACGTCTGGTTTTAATGATTCTGTGATTTTTACAATCTCAGCAGGTGAACCCAAACGGTGAAGTTGAGGATCTTTTACTCTAGCTTTGATGTGTCTGATTAATTTGTCTTTAAGGTGTAGACGTGCGCTCCAAAGATCGCTATCAGAAACTTTGTATATGTTTTCCCATACACTCTTGTCGTAAGTGTAGTTTTCGAAACTTTCTCCAAAAATCTTGTTATAAATAGTTTTAAGAGATGTTGCTGCCCAAGTAGGAAGGTGAACACCATTTGTAACATAGCCAATATGAAGCTCAGCAGGGAAATAACCAGGCCACATGCCGCGCAAAATGTCTTTACTAACCTCACCATGAAGGTAACTTACGCCATTGATCTCACTAGCCATATTACAAGCCAAATAACTCATCGAGAAACGCTCTTCGTTGTTGTGAGGCTCGATGCGACCAAGGCTGATAAATTGCTCCCATGTGATTTTTAGGGCTTCACACTGATTCCACATGTATTGTCTCATCATCTCTTCTGGGAATGCATCGTGACCAGCAGGTACTGGTGTGTGTGTAGTGAATAGAGAAGATGCACGAACAACCTCTAATGCTTCACTGAAAGATAATCCCTCTTTGTTGATGATTGTCTCGATACGACGCAATGATGTAAAGGCTGCATGTCCTTCGTTGCAGTGATAAACTTCTGCGCTAAGGCCTAGCTCTTCAAACACTTTGATACCACCGATACCTAGTAAAACCTCTTGTTTTAGGCGGTTTTCCCAGTCGCCACCATAAAGGTGATGGGTGATAGTTCTATCTTCGTAGCTGTTTAGGTCGTGGTCAGTGTCTAATAAATATAGATCAGTACGACCTACGGCACAACACCAAATGCGTGCAGTTACCTCGCGTCCAGGGTAGTTTAGAGTTACTGTTTTCCAACGTCCCTCTTCATCTCTAACTGGTGATATCGGAAGTTTGTAGAAGTTTTGAGCCTCATAAGTAGCCTCTTGTTCTCCAATTGCTGTGATGCGTTGAGTGAAATAACCATAACGATACAACAAACCAACTGCTATCATTGGGATGTTTTGGTCAGAAGCCTCTTTTAGGTAGTCACCTGCCAAGATACCCAATCCACCAGAGTATATTTTTAGTGAACTATGCAAACCATACTCCATGCTGAAGTATGCAATGTTAGTTCCAGGGCGATCAATTTTCTTTGACATGTAGTTTTCGAAAAGTTGATAAACATTGTCAAGCTCTGCTAAGAAAGCCTCGTTGCTTGCAAGTTCGTTTAACTTCTCTGAACCTAGGTTGTCAATCAATGCTATTGGGTTTTTGTCAACTTTAACCCATAGGTCGCTATCTATAGATTCGAATAGTGCGCGAGCTGCGTCGGTCCATACCCACCATAGATTTTTTGTTAATTTCTCCAATTTGTCTAGCTCTTGTGGTAATGCACGCTCTGCAATCACACGAGTCCAAGTTGGAGCGTTGCTGCTTAGTTGGTGTTTAATGTAGTTTACTTGTTCGTGAACTTCACCACCATCTAAAAATAAATGTTTCATTTTATCTTCTGTTTTTTGAATGCCTAGATTATAAGCATTATAATAGTTATCTACTAAATGTTTCCAAAGAATTTTTTGAGAGAGAGCTACTGAATTAGAGCTCAATTCCTCTTTTTTTGTTTCTGTTAAAGTGCTGAATTCAAGAAGCATTTCAGCAAGAGAATTTACGACGAAATCTTCGTTGTAGTCGTCGCGTTCTACTACCTCTACGCCGCTATGACCTTCAGGGTCAGCTGTGACCCATTTTCCAAACCCTGATAGTGAAGTTGTTACTGTAGGAACTCCAAATGCTATACTCTCAAGAGGCGTGTAGCCCCATGGTTCGTAGTATGATGGGAAGAATGTTACATCAAAACCTGGTAGCATGTCGTAATAGTGGAGGTTGAAGATTCCATCATATCCATCTAGATATGCAGGAACAAAAATTACGGAAACATTGTCAGTTCCTCTACCTGAAAGGTTGTTGTTGTTAAGTCTATTTAATACTGAATCTGCGTGGCTATCACCTAGATAGTGTGTGAGATTCATGTTGCTATACATGTCTGGAGCAAATTCACTACCTTCAATAAAGCGAACTAGATCTTTTCGAGGTCCAAAATTCCACCCTGGAACCATCACAAAGGCTAGAATATTTGATTTAAGGGATGGATTTTGAGATAATCTACCCAGTGAATCAATAAATAGGTCAATGCCTTTGTTCTTGAACTCATATCTGCCGCTGGTTACAGCTATAACTGTATCGTTGTCAAACTTCTTAGAGAGCAATACCTCTGCAACTGACAACATTTTCTCACGAGCAATTTTGCGTTTGTCGCTCTTTATTTTAGGCTCAGGTACAAAACTGTTTTCAAAGCCATTTGGCGTTACAAAGTCAACCTCTTTACCTAATAGATATTTACATTCGCGTGCAGTAATGTCGCTCACTGTTGTAAAGCAGTCGCTCTCTAAAGCTCCAATCTTCTCTATCGAATGTTTTGGTACGACATTAAAGCGATGTGCTATCTCATCAGCATTAAAGCTTTCAAGTCCACCGTAAAGATTCATGCCATTTCCCGCAATACAACGCCCCGAAACGGTAGCATGAGTTGTGAAAATTGTTGTAACGTTTGGTAAAGCGGTTTTTAAAAAAAGAATTCCACTAGCTGTCATCCACTCATGAAAATGGGCAACTATTTTCTGTTTTGGAGTGCAATATGCAGCTACAAAACACTCAATAGTCTTAGCTACAGCTTTACCAAAGAGTATAGGTTCGATATAATCCCAGCCGCCACTAATGGAGTCAACCTTGTAATCCTCCCATAATTTTGCTAAAACCTTATCTTTGTTTGGAACTAAAGAGGAGAAATCAACCAATATTGCAATTGGAGAGCCTTGGATTTTCCATCGACCTATTCTAATTCTGATTCCCTCTTTGAATGCTAATTTTTTTAACTCAACAAAAAGCGAGTTATCCTCTTCAAATTCATGATTGTCCATGTTAAGGCATGGACCAAATACGATATAATTATCGTTAAATTTATCAACTAAGCTTTTAGCTTTAGTGCTAACTACGGTGTGAATTCCACCTATTTTGTTACACACTTCCCAACTAGTTTCAAAAATGTATTCTGGTGTAAAATTTGTCATCTACAATCATTAATATTAAACATCTCGTTAATTAATTGTGCCAAAGGTAAAAACAATGTTCTAATAATCAAAGTTTTTTCGCATTAACTTTGTTGTTAACGATGTATAAATTACCTTTGTAGCGAAAAAAAAGTATAAAAAATGAGTAAAAAAAGATTGATTGTATTGATAGATGTCATCTATGTTGGATTGATAACCGCCTTGTTATTGATGAGGATTTCACCTGATATTGAGCCTGTTAAGATAGAGGGGTTTGATAAAGTTGTACACTTCTGTTTCTATTTTGGGCTTAATATATTGCTGCTGTTCACATTCTCTATTTTTCGAAAAAAAAGATTGTACCGACACATAATTTCAATAACATTTTTTACTATTATATATAGTATATTTATCGAATTCCTTCAAATGCACACGCAAAGAAGTTTTGAGTATTTAGATATTGCCGCCAATTCTACAGGCGCGATAGTGAGTTTGATAGTTTTTCAATTATCTCAAAACAATAAAATAGTAAGAAAGATTATTTCAGATTGATTTGCTCTAGTTTGCGCTGGTAAGAAAACCTTCGTCGCTATCGCTCCTCGGAGCTCACTAGTGTTCGCTGGGTATACTCATGTAACTGATGTATGGCTTTGCGATTTGTAATAGGGACGCATAGAGTGACTATTTTGGTCATTATTAATTATTTATCATTATCGGCGTTAATTGTCATCATTATTATTATTCCTATGCTCGACTATCGCGAAGCTATCCATCAGTTACATGAGAATACCCAGCGAACGAAAGTGAGCCCGAGGAGCGATAGCGACGAAGGTTTTTTTTTCTAAAAAAAACTTAAACACAATTCTTCTTTTTTTGATAGGCTGTGGTACGCTTCGGCTTTCACTTTTTGGCGCAGCCAAAAATAGGAATAGTTTTTATTTCGTTGTCATACCGAAGGTATGAAACATAAGAAATAAAAACTACTCCTACTAGCATGTGCGCAGCACATGCGGTGAAAGTCGCCCAAACCAAGCAAACTCATGTGGTGAAAACCGTCACAAAAATCAATAAAACTAAACAATCGCTACTTAACGCCGTTGTTTTTAGCCTCCATTGATAATGTAGCATGTGGTACGATTCTTAGGCGATCTTTGTCTATTAGTTTGCCAGTTTCGCGACAAAGTCCGTAAGTTTTATTCTCGATTCTGATTAATGCAGCTTCGAGATGTTGAATGAACTTTAATTGCCTTTGTGCTAAACGGCCTGACTCCTCTTTTGATAGAGTAGCTGCTCCCTCTTCTAGAATTTTGAATGTAGGAGAGGTGTCGTCAGTTCCATTGCTCTCTGTTTGAGTAATTGTTGCGCGCAATAAATCATAATCCGCTTTGGCTTTATCTAACTTCTTGTTAATGATTGCTTTAAATTCAGCTAATTCTTCGTCACTATACCTTGTCTTTTCCATAATCTTTAATTTTAAATTACACTTCAACATCTTTGTTTTTCATGGATTATAACTAAGAATACAACCCACTATACCGTTTTTCGATTTGTAAAAGTAATAACTTTTTTTATTAAAACAATAAAATATCAAAATTCATGTAAAATTAATTTATACTATAATATAAAGTAAATCTAATATTAATGATTTGCATGGTAATTGAACGGCTGCTTTTAAAATAAAATTTTCCGTATGAATATTATTAGATTTATAGCTGTTTCGGCACTGCTTCTAAGTTCGTGCAATGGCAGTGAGCAGGTTAAAACATTTGAACGTCCTGTTAGAGTTTATCAAGTTGGTTTGTTAGGCGGAGTTGATAAAACTTTTTCGGCAGTGGTTGCATCGGCTGAGACAACAACTTTGGCTTTTCAGAGCGGTGGGGAGGTGGTTGAACTCACCATTGAGGCTGGTGATAGGGTTGAAAAAGGGGAGTTGATAGCTAAAATAAATCCTGTAGATTTTCAACTAAAAGTTGATGCAGCAAAGGCTCAATATATCACTAGTAAAGCGGATATGGAGAGATATAAGAGGCTCTTGGAGAAAGATGCCGTATCGCAACAGCTCTACGAGTCGGCCTATGCAAATTATATATCTCGAAAATCATCTTATGAAAATGCTCTTGAGGCGTTATCAAACACGCAGCTATTTTCTCCATTTTCTGGTATTGTTGAGAAGAAATATGTTGATAACTTCTGGAGAGTGCAATCCACTGAGCCTATAGTGAAGATAATAAATCCTGATACACTTGAGATTAACTTTATGGTTGCTCCGCTAGATGCTATTATTATGCAGAGACCCAAAATCGACTATTTTGTTAGGTTTGATACATACCCAAATATTCTATTTGCTGCAAAACTTAAAAGATTTGTAAATGTAGCTATAGGAGGCGAGGGGTTTCCGACATCCGTTTCGATTGACGATCCGCGCTTTTCTCTGAAAAAATATGATATTAAAGCTGGCTACTCATGTAGTGTTATTGTTAGGGTTAATACCACTCCTGATTTAGATTACACGGCGATTCCTCTATCGGCAATTTATGCTCCTGTGGGAGATAAGGGTAAGAGGCAGGTGTGGCTGTATGATAAGCAGAGTAGTAGTGTTGCACTGCGTGAGATTGTTACAGGAGAGTTGTTTGGTGAGAATATGATTGCTGTTAAAAGTGGGCTATCAAGCGGTGAGTTGGTGGTAGATGCAGGAGTGTATCAACTTATCGAAGGTCAGAAAGTGGCTGTTTTGAATGGTAGTTCTAATAAATAAATTGTTCGATAATGGTACGTTATTCAATTGATAATAAAAAGGTCGTTTTTTTCTTTTTGGCAATCATGTTGATTGGTGGTGTTTTTGCTTTTGGAAAACTTGCTAAAAAAGAGGATGCACCTTTTGTAATTAAGCAAGCAATGGTGTTTGTAAACTATCCTGGAGCTTCACAACAAGAGGTTGAGGAGAAAGTTACGTCGGTAGTGGAGCGAAAACTTCAAACAATGCCTAATGTGTATAAGATTAATTCGGACTCATATTTAGGACTTGCAAAAATTTCGGTTGAGTTGCAACCTTATACCCCTGCAAAAGAGATTCCTCAGATGTGGGATATATTACGTCGAAAGATGTTAGACTTGCAAAACGAACTGCCCTCGGGCGCAGTTGTGAGCGTAAATGATGACTTTGGAGATGTCTTTGGCATATATTATGGAGTTACGGCAGGTGATGGGTTCGACTATGAAGATTTGAGATATTGGGCACGTGAGATAGAGAGTCGTTTGTCAACTGTTGATGGAGTAGCGCAAATATCGCTCTTTGGATTACAATCTCAGATTGTGAAAATTAATATTGCACTCTCAAAGTTAGCCAATTTTAATATTACACCTGATCAGATATCGCAAATTATTGGGGCACAAAACAAATTAATCAGTGCTGGGCAAAGAGATGCAGGAGAGTTGAATATTGAGTTTTTTGCAGATGGAACATATCGAAGTCTAGATGATATACGCAATCAGGTGATAATATCAACCCAGTCAGGGCAGATTAGGCTCGGAGATATTGCCCATATAAGCTTTGATTATGCTTCTCCTGCCAAAACAGCAATGACAATCAATGGTAAAAAGAGTGTTGGTATCGCAATTTCATCGCCAAGTGATAGGGACGTGGTAGAGAGTGGGCGAAACGTAAACGCAGAGTTAGAGCTTATCAAGCAAACTATGCCAATAGGTTTAGATATTGTGTCGCTATATGCAGAGGATAAGATTGCTAATGAGGCTAATCTAGGTTTTATACTTAATCTTATTGAGTCGGTTTTGATAGTGATTTTTGTGCTGCTTATTGTGATGGGATTTAAGTCGAGTCTGCTTATAGGTAGCTCTTTGCTCTTCTCTATAAGTGGTACAATGCTTATAATGCAATTTATGGGAGTGGGTCTTAATCGCACCTCACTGGCTGGTTTTATTATCGCCATGGGAATGTTGGTCGACAATGCGATTGTTGTGACCGACAACACACAAAATAATCTCAAGCGAGGAATGTCACTGCGTGATGCTGTTGTGCAAGGTGCAACATCGCCACAATGGGGATTGTTGGGGGCAACAATGATTGCAGTATTCTCTTTTCTGCCTTTGTATTTAGCTAAAGCTGCAGTTGCTGAGATTGTTCAGCCCCTGTTTGTGGTGATTGGGGTTTCGCTAATGTTAAGTTGGGTGTTGGCACTCTCTCAAACAACCTCGTTTGCAACGCTGATATTCAAAAATAGTAGGATTAATTCGACAAACGCCTCTCTCTACTCTGGAAAGTTATACCAAATTTTTGAAAAGTTGTTGGTTTCGCTACTAAAGTGGCGATATCTCACAATCTCGGCAATGGTGTTATTGCTATTCTTGTCGCTCTACGTAATGGGAATTATGCCTCAAAATTTCTTTCCTAATCTTGATAAGGAGTATTTCAGAGCGGAGGTGTTTTTGCCAAATGGCTACAATATAGAGCAGACAAAAGAGCGTACAGCCAAAATCGAAGAGTGGTTGAGTAGTCAACCATCTGTTAAAACAGTCTCAATAGCTATTGGTTCGTCGCCACCGCGCTACTATCTTGCTAGTGCTGCTTTTGGACCGATGCCAAATTTTGCTGCACTGCTTGTTGAGTTGACAACCAAAGACTCTACGGTAGCTGTTGAAAATAGATTTAATAGTTACGTTAGAGAAAATTATCCCGATTTGATAGTTAAGTCGTCGCTATTTAAGGTCTCACCTGCACCAGAAGCAACAATTGAGATTGGATTTACTGGACCAGATATCGACACCTTGGTGATGCTCACTTCGAGGGTTGAGGCGATTATGCGAGAGTGTGATTTGGTTGATCAGGTACGCGATAGTTGGGGCAATAAAGTGCCCTATCTAACTCCAGAATATTCGATTGAAAAGGGTGGAAGGCTTGGAGTATCTCGACAAATGATGGCGCAAAGTTATTCTATTATTAATAATGGGTTGCAGGTAGGGCGATTTGGTAGAGATGATTTGTATATTCCTATAATGTTGACCAGTAATGGTAGTCAAAATTTTGATCTTAATGATGTAGCTAATATTCCTATTATCGCCTCTGGTAGTCGCTCTTTTCCGCTGAGTGCTGTTACTGATAAGATAGAGTATACATATCAATACTACTCACTACGAAGATTTAATCATTCGAGGGTGATGTATGCTCAGTGTGAGCCTAAGCGTGGAGCAAATAGTGTTGAGGGGTTTAACTACATATATAATAGAGCTTCCAAGGAGATTGAACTTCCCAAAGGGTATGCCATGAGAATCAAAGGTGAGCGCGAAAGCCAATTAGAATCGAATGCAGCACTAGCGGCAAATCTCCCTCTTACGTTTATATTGATATTTATAACTCTACTACTTCTATTTAGAGAATATAAAAGGCCACTGGTTATTCTCTCTATGATTCCATTGATTTTTATAGGTGTGGTTTTGGGTTTGGTGGCTACAGGTAAATTGTTTGACTTCTTCTGCATATTAGGGCTTTTAGGATTGATAGGTATGAATATCAAAAATGCTATTGTGTTGGTAGAGCAGATTAATATTGAGACTCAAAGTGGATTAACCCCCTTTGATGCCTTGGTGATGGCTACCAAATCGAGGTTAGTGCCAGTGACTATGGCCGCAGGAACAACTATTCTCGGCATGCTCCCATTGCTGTTTGATGCCATGTTTGGAGGAATGGCTGCCACTATAATGGGGGGATTGTTTATTGCTACTATTTTGACAATGTTGATTTTGCCCGTAGCCTATGCCATTGCATTTAAAATTAAACACACTTCATAATTATGCGAATTACTTATGTTTTTTTACTTTGTCAGTTGCTACTCACTCCTCTGCTTGCTCAACAATCTAAGGTTGAAGATTACGTAAAGGAGGTGTACGACTATAGCCTTACAATAAAGAGTGCTAGTGAAACTAGTAGTGCTGCGCAATATGCGCTAAAGCAGGCGCAACGAAACTTTTATCCACGATTAGATGCTGCACTATCTGCAACATACGCACTTAAAGAGTACTCTTTTATGCCTGGGATATCTTTAGAGCCATTTAATGGGTATGTAGGCTTGACTTTAAGTCAAAATGTCTATTCTGGATCGTTAGTGAGAAACTCTGCTGCACTTGCCGATGTTGCATCTCAGATGGCGGAATATAGCGAATTGCTCGTAGCTGAGAATGTAATTCTTGCAGCCTCTTCGATGTATTGGATGTTGGTTGCAGCAAATGCCTATGTAGATGTTGCTACTCAATATCTGGATTTAATAGCATCAAACTATGATTTGCTGAAAATTAAATTTGAAGAGGGGGTGTTGTCAAAAAATGACCTGCTAATGATGTTAACACGCAAAAAGCAGGCAGAGTATGGGTTGGTGCAAGCACAAAAAAACCAAGAAAAGTTATTGAGTAATTTTAACATACTTCGAGGTAAGGCCTCTAGTGATAGTGTCAATTTAGGTGACTCAATAATGATTGTAGATGCTTCGCTTCCAGTGCGCGTAGCTAGTAGTGATATACTTGAGCAAAATAGTGAGTTTAATATTAATAAATTAAATATCCAGAAAAGCATTAATCAGATGAAGATTAATGCCGCTTCCTACCTGCCTCAAATATCTCTCGGAATTAGCGGAACGTACGGAACTCAAACCTTTAATATTGATGGTTCTATTGTGTGGGATGGACAGGTCTATTTTAAAGCTTCTGCTCCAATATTTGCATGGGGGCAGAAACGCCAGAAAAGACTCTCTGATATGGCTCTTGTTAGGTTGGCTAAATATGAACTCGAAAACACAACTGATAATATCAGTAAAAATATATCTGATAGTTATATTGCTCTTGCTGAAAATTTTGAACAGCTTTCGGTGACAAATTCGAGCCTTGAAATAGCAAACGAATCGTTAGACCTTAGCATATTTTCGTTCGATGAGGGAGTTGTTTCGGTGCTTGAACTCTTATCGGCTCAACTTTCTTGGTTGTCGGCTTACAATAGCAAGATAGCTGCTAATATGAGCTATAGAATATCACTTGCCACATATATGAAAGAGGTAGGTAAGATAACTAGCATGATGGGGTTATAGAGATTAAAGTGTATTTAAAGTTTTTGGAGTGTAAATAATATTGCTCTTAATTTAATAATATTTGCTACCTTTGCTATTGATAGGTGTTGCAAAAGCACACAGAGCCTATCTAATAAAAGTGAACACTAAAGCTGAGCAGAGGAATGAGCATAAAAGACCTCGAAAATTTTAAATGGAGACACTATTAATATTAGGATTAATAAATATAGTAGGAATTTGTGTTGTATGGCTTGTTACTGGTAGGCGAAATAGCTCAATCCAGAGCGAAATAAGTGCCGCTAAAGAGGAGTATTCGTTGCTAGAGTCTAGATATATCGTAAGTGAAAACGCGATAAAGGAGCAGAGCAATACAATAGTGAAACTTCAGGAGCAACTTCTAAGTAGAGACGAAAAAATCTGCGAGCAACAATCGAAGCTCTCTGCTTTAGAGCTAGCTGAGCAAAAGAGTCATTCTGCGCTTTTGGAGCTAAACAAAAGCAATGCCGTGCTTTCAGAGCAATTAAATAGCAAAGACGAGAAAATTAGCGAGTTAACACGTAGCATTGACGAGTTAAGGGGGTCAGAAGAGAAGTTAGAACAGCGTCTCAAAACTCAATTTGAGCTAATATCTAACAGAATAATAGAGGAGAGTCGCGACAAGGTTAGCAAGTTTAATGCCGACAATATTGCAGCCCTAATGAAGCCTTTTGAGACTGAAATCAAGGATTTTAAAGTGCAGATTAGCACCGCCAATAAAGAGCAGACTAGAGAACGCACAGAGTTAGAGACAAAAATTAAAGAGATGGTTGCAATCAGCCAAGGAATGAGTGCCGAGGCTAAGAACTTAAGCGAGGCGTTGCGTGGAAACAATAAAGCGGCTGGAAATTGGGGTGAGACTATACTTGAGAATATTCTTCAAAATTCGGGACTTACCGCAGGTCCTGAGGGGTATGAGTTGCAAGAGATGTTGCGAGATGCCGATGGCAACCCCTATCGTAATGACACTGGGCACAAGATGATACCTGATGCTATTGTTCATTTTCCTGATAATCGCAATGTTATTATCGACTCTAAAGTGTCAATTACTGCCTATACCGACTATTGCAATGCTGAGAGTGAGGAGGATAAGAAAAAATACATTAGGCAACATATCATATCAATCAAGAATCATATTGAGGAGCTTAACGTTAAAAGTTATGAGAGCTATGTAGATGGTTCTTTAGATTTTGTGATGATGTTTATACCTAATGATTTCGCTGCAATGGTGGCACTTAAAGAGGATTTAAAACTTTGGCAAAATGCTTATAATAAGAAGATACTTATCATATCACCAACAAATCTAATCACCTCTCTTAAAATTGTCTCAGATTTGTGGTCTAGGGAGAAGCAGCATCAAAATGTAGAACGCATTTTAGAGCGTGGAAAATTCCTGTACGACAAGTGTTGTACGTTTGTGGAGTCGTTCAAAAAGGTTGGTGATAGCCTCGTTGCAATACAGAAGGTATATGATGCTGCATCTGTTCAGCTGGGTGAAGATAGCGGCATAATTCGACAAGCTGAGATGCTCGTTGAGTCAGGTATTAAAAGTAAAAAGATTTTAGCTCTAAGAAGCCAGCAGGCAAAAAGAATAGCTCAAGAGCAGGAGTAGAGCTTAGAGCTTAAGTTGCCGAGCATTAGTAAGAGAGAAACGAAGTTTCTCCCCTTTAGCGGCTTTCACTTACATGAGCTGAAGCTCATGCCCCGTAGTAATAGTTTTTATTTCTTATGTTTCATACCTTCGGTATGACAACGAAATAAAAACTATTCCTATTTTTGGCTACGCCAAAAAGTGAAAGCCGAAGCGTACCACAGCCTATCAAAAAAAGAAGAATTGTGTTTAAGTTTTTTTCTAAAAAAACCACGCGCTAGACTACTATGAGTCTTTTTTATCTTCTTGGCTTTAAGCCAATTCGCTAAAAAAGACTCCTAGCAGCCTATCGCTGGTAAAAAAACCTTCGTCGCTTTCGCTCCTCGGGCTCACTTTCGTTCGCTGGGGATTCTCGAGTAGGGTA
>JAWXTQ010000031.1:0-17012 GCA_044433405.1 Rikenellaceae bacterium | reverse complement strand
GTAACCAGCACTCATCATTATCTGGTCAAAATCAGCAGGAAGAGGCTCCAATACGCTAACTTCACAAGCAAGTGTTATAGCCCCCATTCTCATAGCATCACGATAAAGCCTTGGCAGTCGTTCGTAAAAATCGTGTCCTATACCCTTGACTACAATAGAGACGTAACCTGTCTTACGCACTGATATAAGTTCAACACTTTCACACTCATTGCGCTCAGTAACCATGTCCGAAAAACTGTAATTCAACATGAGTCTCTCGAACATCTTACAGCACATATTTCTATGTGTTTTAGGTATATATAGTGTAGCACTATGCTCTCCTTTAATACTTGCGGAATACACCAAACTCTCCCTCTTATCACCATCTGCGTTAATTCCAATAAATGATGCCCGCGGATATATTGATATCTTGAGTGCCGTAGGCACAAATTTCGACATTGCAGCAGCCCTTTGAGAGAGGACATGCGTCGTAATACACTTGTTATATAGTGATGTCTCTTTAAACTCATCTCCATAATATAACACTTTACTCTTTTTCATTAGAAGCAACAGTGTCCTATTCAATCGGTATATTGGATCGACCATAAACATACCCACCTCGGCTAATCTTTTAGAATCATATAGTGCACTATTATGCCCAACAACATCTCCGCTAGCATTGATAGCCACAAGTGACACTATATCCCCATTATCGAGAGCTTCACGCAACTTATCTTCATAATAGAACATGCTCTTAGCATAAGAGTAACGATATGTTTTGTACATAAGCGATATTATCGCTGCTGCATGAGAACCATTGGCTCGTGTAACCGTTAATATCTCCGATGATGCCTCTTTACAAAGGCGCTCTAACTCTTGATTATTTTGGTGTGATAGCTCTTTAAAAGAGTTTATATTTTTAAATACTAGAACATTCCAACCCTCACGTCCGTTATTTACCCATTCGCATCTATCACTGAGTTTTTTAATAATCTCAAGACCAATAGCAATAGCATTAACATCCTCTGAGGGAACATACGGCTGATCTTCATCAATATTCCGACCATATAAAGGCTCACCATGGTTTGTAAAGTTGAGCAGAAGTCCACTCTCCTCAACTATGCAAGTCAATGTAAACTGCTCATCAAACTCATATTTAGGTATGCCAGTAAGAATAAACTGAAACACCTCCTCACCTAGCAAAGAGAGCTGCATGCACTCGACTTCATTGGCTCCGTGAACCAACCCAACCTCTTGTATGAAGGATGTTAAAACATTTGTATACTCCTTCTTATATGGGATTGTAATAGCTCCTTTATCGCATTGTGTATTCATATTATTAAAAATTATTATCAAACGACTTCTGCATATAATTAATCAGACCAATATAAACATCACAAGTCTTTTCCTATCTAGAAAGATGAATGTATTAGCAATTGCTAGAAAACAATAAATTCAGTCCAATACTACTAGGCAAAGATACACTATTTCTGTTATAATCACAACTTTTTCAAATTCTATATATTTTGGCAACTATTTTATCTTCTTGGCATAGTCAAAAAAAGTAATAGGTTTAGTTTCTTTAAAAGAAACTAAACCTATTACTATAAGGCATGATCTTCGGCTCATGCGATGAAAACCACAAAGCAAACTATTTCAATCGTGCTATCATATTTTTGATATTGCTTTCGATTCTTTCAGTGATATTATCCGAATACGACTTTTCGAATTTCTCGCCTGTGATTTGCTCATATAGCTCGATATATCTTTCGCTAATGCTATCAACAATCTCGTCGGTCATTTCAGGTACTTGCTCGCCCTCGCCACCTTTAAAGCCATTCTCCATTAGCCACTCGCGCACAAACTCTTTTGAGAGCTGACGTTGTTGTTGGCCATTGTCAAACAAATCTTGATAAGTGTCAGCATAGAAATAACGAGAAGAGTCTGGAGTATGAATTTCGTCGATTAGGTGAATTTCGCCATCTTTTTTACCGAATTCATATTTTGTATCAACTAGGATTAAGCCGCGCTCTGCTGCCATCTCTGTTCCACGAGCAAAAAGCTGTAGAGAGTACTTCTCTAGCAACTCATAATCCTCTTTTGAAACTAAACCTGACGAAATAATCTCCTCTTTAGAGATGTTTTCGTCGTGTGCACCGATCTCTGCTTTAGTTGTAGGTGTTACAATTGGAGATGGGAAACGCTCATGCTCTTTCATACCATCAGGAATTTGAACGCCACATATTTCACGCTTTCCAGCTTTATACTCTCTCCATGAGCTACCAGTTAGATAGGCACGTACAATCATCTCTACAGGAAACGATTCACAACGATAGCCCACTGTTGCCATTGGATCTGGTGTAGCTATTTTCCAATTTGGACATATATCTTGAGTTGCATCTAAGAATTTTGATGCAATTTGGTTCAATACCTGTCCTTTAAATGGAATACCTTTAGGAAGCACAACATCAAATGCAGAGATTCTATCACTAACTACCATAGCTAGGATATCCTCGCCAATTGAATACACGTCACGAACTTTACCAACATAAAGATTGCTTTGACCATCAAAGTTAAATGATGTTTTAACTACTGCTTTTTCCATAATTAAATCTATTTTTTAATTGTTATTTATTTAAAAACATTGCAGAATCTACACCTTGGGTGTAGATTCTGCATGCAAAGGTAGTAATATTAAAAATTATATAAAAATTTATGTTATAATAACTCTTTTAAGGTGGCTTTCATTGTATCAAAATTACGCAAATCATTGCGCAACTCATAGCTACCATCTTTTTGGATTATCACGTAAGACGGAATACCATCAATCTTAAATTTCTCATACAAACTATCCCACTGTGATTTTGTTAAGCGGTAGTGATCGCCTTGTATTTCAGCAATTGATGATTTCCATTTAAGCTCAGGTGAAGATACATCTGTAAGATACACAAACGCTAAATCATCATCCTTTAATTCGGTAGTTTTTAGAGGTTCTAGCTTTTTGATAGATGCCTTACATGGACCACACCAAGTTGCCCAGAGATCAACCAAAACCGCCTTTCCTTTATATCGAGCTGCAATAGCATCAAATAGTTTTTCATTTGAAACTTTTGGTGCTTCAACTATAGTGTAACCAGTCTTATCTTTAACTGCGTCAAGTTCAGCTTGCATCTCTTTTTCAAGATAGATTAACGCCTCAGCATAAAATGGATTTTTGATTGAGGCTAACACCGATTTCTCTTTAGCTGTAAATGGCGTTGCATTTCTCACTTTATTTGGCAAATCTTTAACCTTTTGCAAATCAAATAACAATCCCTCTTTATCATCCGAAACAAGAGATAAATCATCAATTTTACTAAATAAAAACAGATAAAAATAGCCAAAACTTCCACTATTTAGAATTGCCTCGTCGTTTAGATTAAGCTTCTTAAGAGCTGTGTATTGCGCTTTTGTAGGCTTTGGCGCAACATAATCCGCTCCTGTTTGAGGATTATTTTTCTTATATGCTATTGTTAAATAACCGTCACTATTTAAGATTGCAAGTGCCGCATTAATTTTAACATCAATAGCGAATAACTCTTTAGAGAGTGGAGATACTTCTGAATTTTTGATTGAATCAAGAGTTGCATTATACTCGCTAATAACTAGATCGAAATATTGATCTATATTCAATCCAGAAATTTTGTCTAGAAAACTAGCATTTAAGGCGTTAAGCATAAGTGACTCACGGCATTCATTAGCCGTTAACGCCATGTTTACACCTCTACCACTATTGTAAACGTGTGGTGCAGGGTTAGATGTTTTGTGGAACATCGACGATTGACGCGCCTTTTGAGTTAAATCAAAATATATATCCACATTCTCACCAGGGTAGATATAGGTATTCTCTCCAATATTTCCATGGTAAATCATCACTGTATTCATACCAAATTGCATAAATTTGAGTGTTGCCATAGAGGTTTGATCATCTACAATAGCACTTTTAGTAGTTTGGTTATCTGGAAAATAGGCATTAATATAGAAGCTAACCTCATTTGAGTGTATATCTTTATCGTAGCCCAATAGATGGATATTAATAGTAGTCTCTCCTATGCTCATATCTGGCTTAGGCATACCCACTTGAGTTGAGGGTTGTAGAGCTTTAAGATTGTCTGGAATTAAAGCACTATTGTCAGCAAAGGTAGCTTTACCAGTAAGGTCAATACCGTAAATCTTAATGGTATTTGCAGTAGATGAACCTATATAATCTATAGTTTGTATTGAGGCTGGAATTGCAGGAAAAGTTAGCGTAAACGCACTCTCACTACTACCTACTTGCGCCACAATCTCTTCAGGCTCTACTCTGCTTACTGTATACTCCTCTCCATTAGCTCGGATATAGGCAGTAGGATCAATTTTGATTCCATTTGGAGGGGTAATAAATGATCTAAAGTTGATTACTGTAGCAGAATCGCTTAAAACAACACCCTCAATCTCAAAAAAATCTGAGTTGCGTGCAGAAAATACTGGAAACTCAACAACCTTGTTACCACAAGATTGCATAATAGAGATTAAAACAAAAATCAAGACATAATTTAATCTTCTCATAAATATTTGGTTTTTAATTTGGTTTTTAATTCATGAATTTCATTTAAAATAAAGAAGCAGATACCCCTTTAAAGCACTCTTAAATAAACGACTGTTATAACATTGACACCAATAGACTTAAAGCAACTCCAACACTAAGGAAGGTCAAATTTAAAAGGTGTAACTATCTCCCAGTCACCAATAGAGCCTCCAAAGTTCAAACTTTCAAGCCCACCGCTTCCGCATAGTTGGCTTTCTAACTCTATCTCAATCACCTCAATCTGCGGTGCTATATACTCATTTTTCATCATTTTTTTAGTTTTAGTTATTAACAAAATTCCCTCGCATTAAATCATGCTTTAAAGAAGGTTAAGCGCAAAGATAGTAAAAATCTTGAAAACTCAACTTAATTTTTTATCAAAACTACCCTAATCATTGCAACAAGAGATTTAAATTGCTATTTCAAAAAAAATATTGTAACTTTACAGATTGAAAATAAAGATATCGTATGTTTAAATTTATAACAACTGAGAAGCTTTTCTCAAGGGAGTGGTTCTTATCGTGGGCTGGAATTATTGCAGGTTCAATGCTGGTTGCTATTGCGTTTGCGCTGTTTATAAACCCATATAAGATTGTTCCTGGAGGGGTGTATGGCATTGGTGTTATCCTAAATAATTTCTTCCCTAATATCAAAGTGGGAACTTTTGGATTGATGCTTGATGTGCCTCTACTGTTAATATCATTGCGCATATTTGGTGCTACTTTTGGAGCAAAAACTGTCGTTTCTGCTCTTATTACACCAATTTTCATGAACCTAATCACCACATTTGCTGGCAGCACACCAAGCGAAATTTTCGACGGACAAATGAATCTTTCGGACGATATGTTGCTTGCGGCACTATTTGGAGGTTTGATTATGGGTAGTGGTTTAGGACTAATTTTCAAAAACAAGGCTACTAGCGGAGGTACCGACATTATAGCCATGATAATAACAAAATTCACACACATGCAACTAAGCAAAAGCTTAATTATTATAGAGGCGATTGTTGTAATTATTGGTATCATTGCTCTTGGCGACTGGAAACTTCCTCTATATGCACTAGTTTCGATATTTGCATGCGTTAAGATGATTGATTATTTTGTAGAGGGTCCATCTAACGACAAACTACTATATATTATTAGCGAAAAGCACGAACTTATACGCAACTACATTCTTGAGGACTTAGACAGAGGAGGAACATACCTAAAAGCTAATGGGATGTATAAAGGAGCTGACAAAAACATGATATTTGTTGTAGTATCACGCAGAGAGTTAGCTATTTTTCAATCATTCATAAAAACTATCGACCCTAATGTATTTATTGTGATTGTAAATGCACACGAAACACTAGGAGAAGGATTTAAACCATTAAAAAGTTAACAATCACATTAAACCATAAAACATATCTTAACATCCAAATCGTACATTGGTGTTAACCTTTAATAACCACTTAATCATGAGTAACAACAACAAAGTAATCATACCAGCATTTATTTTTACAGCAATATTTATATCATTATTGCTCCCTAAAGCGGATATCTTTAAATACAACAACAATGTTGGTCAAATATGGAATAAGGGTGATTTCTACGCACCGTACGATTTCCCTATACTTAAAACAGATGCTGAATTTGAATCTGATGTCAACAAGGCAGCAAGCCGTTTTACGCCAATATACTCTTTCAACAACAACATTATATATCGAATCAACGATGAGTTAGAGGGGCGATTATCAGCAATTTCAAGCAACTCATTAAAGGACTCCGTAAAATCAAAAATTCGCGAGTCAATAAACTCTATATACAAACATGGAATAATCTCGCTCGACGATCCTAACAATAGTGTAATTAGGGTATCGAAGAATGGAACATTAACAAGCGTTACCCCTTCAAAATATTATACTGCCGATGATGCGCTTCTAATCATCAAAAGAGAATTTTCATCATTAGACAAACTAAGCGGATTTAGAATTGAAGATTTTATAGTTCCAAATTTAACTTTGGACGAAAAGTTAAACAGAGCAGAACTCGAAGCGGCAAAGGCTGAGATATCGCAAGCAAAAGGTTTTGTCGTGGAAGAGAGCCTGATTATAAAAAACGGAGATGTTATCACTAAAGATATTGACGAGAAACTCAAGTCGCTAAATGGTGAATCAAAGTTACGTCAAGAGAACCAGAACTCCATAACCATGATTGCTGGTAATTTCTTATATGTGATTGTTTTATTATCAATCTCTTACACATTTCTATTTTACTTCAGACAATCATTCTCTAAAAAGACTGGCAATGTGCTATTTATACTATTTATATACATCATCATGTCGCTATTTTCGTTTGGGGTAAGCAAGTTCTCTGGAATTAGCATGTACCTCATCCCATTTGCGATTGTACCATTTTATATAGTAACATTCTACGACATCCGCATGTCAATATTTGAATACACTATAATACTGCTTCTTTGTGCTCCTTTTTCAGAAGAACCTATAAACTTCTTATTCATAAATCTAGCTGCTGGTTTAGCTGGCATATTTACAATGAAAAACGCTTACCACAGAAAAAGAATGTTAGGCGCAGTTGGAATGATTTTAATAACTTATATTTTAAGTTACATTGCCGTTTCATTAATGGAAAATCTCGACCTCTACTCTATTAAGTGGCAAGAGATAATCTGGTTTGTTGTAAACATTTTGTTATTCCTAGGTTTCTATCAACTAATCTATATATTTGAGAAGATATTTGGCTTTGTAACCGACATCACCCTATTCGAACTTTGCGATACAAATCATTTCATCCTCCGAGAGTTGGCTGAGAATGCACCTGGCACATTTCAACACTCTATGCAGGTAGCAAATTTGGCCGAGGCAGCTGCTAAATCTATTGGAGCAAATCCGCTATACGCACGAACTGGCGCACTATATCACGACATTGGCAAGCTCGACAACCCATTATATTTTATTGAGAACAACGTATCAAGTGTTAATCCTCATGACGAACTTTCTCCACTTGAAAGCACATTGATTATAAAATCACATGTTGAGGGTGGAATAAAATTGGCACGAAAATACAATTTACCAACAATCATCGACGATTTCATAACTATGCACCATGGAAAATCATTGATATACTACTTTTATAGCAAGCACAAATCAAACAATCCTGACGAGGTTATCGACGAGGATATGTTTAGATATGATGGTGAAAATCCTGTTACTAAAGAGGTGACAATATGTATGATTGCCGATAGCGTTGAAGCTGCATCACGTTCGCTGAGAAGCTATAGCAACGAGGAGATTTCGAAATTAGTGGACGGAATCGTTGACAATCAAATGAAAGAGGGTAATTTTGTCAATTCTACGCTCTCATTTGCTGATATTACAAAAATCAAAGAGGTGTTCAAATCAAAAATAGAGGGAATATACCATAAGCGAATTGAATATCCAAAGAGATAAAGTTAAACCACAAAAAAACCAATATGAAGTTAACCAATTTAACATTCATGGCTATCGCTATTATCAATCTATGCTCATGTAAATCGGGGATGGATGTAAGTAACATAATAGAGATAAGCGATAGCGACACTAAAGAGATTATTATCGAAAAGGCAGCTCACATTGTGCCAACTGCCAATCAGCTGGCCGCCTTAAAAGATGAATTTATTGCATTTGTACATTTTGGACCTAACACTTTCACGCGCATGGAGTGGGGAAGCGGCAAAGAAGATCCTAAAATTTTTGCGCTAGAAAATCTCGACACCGACCAGTGGGTAGAGGCGATAAAAGATGCAGGAATGAAAAAGGTGATTATTACGGTTAAACACCACGACGGATTTGTCCTCTGGCAAAGTCGCTACACTAAGCATGGAGTAATGTCTACAGATTTCAGAGATGGCAAGGGCGATATATTGAGAGATTTATCGCAATCGTGTAAGAAATATGGATTGAAATTGGGCATATATCTGTCGCCTGCCGACCTTTATCAGATTGAAAATCCTGACGGACTTTACGGCAACTTAAGCAAGACAACACTCCGAACAATCCCCCGCGAGATAGAGGGTCGCCCATTTGAGAACAAAACAAAATTTGAGTTCGAAGTAGACGACTACAACGAATATTTCCTAAACCAACTTTTTGAACTACTTACCGAGTATGGAGATATAGATGAGTTGTGGTTTGATGGTGCTCACCCAAAACGCAAAGGCGATCAACAATACAACTATCAAGCTTGGAACGAATTGATTCACAAACTTGCTCCCAAAGCTGTTATCTTCGGCCGTCAAGATATTCGTTGGTGCGGAAATGAGTCGGGTGCAACGCGTGATACCGAATGGAATGTTATTCCTTACGATAGCAATCCTCTAACAATGGGGGCATTTAAAGATTTAACCGACAATGACCTTGGCAGCAGAGAACAACTATACAAAGGTAAATTTCTGCTATATCAACAAGCCGAAACCAACACTTCTATCAGAGAGGGTTGGTTCTATCGCGACGACACCCACCAAAACACTAGAAGCGCTGATGATGTTTTTGACATCTATGAACGCTCAGTTGGAGGGAACTCAACATTTTTGCTAAATGTAACACCTAATCGCCAGGGAACTCTTTCGGATGTAGATGTTGAAGTGCTACGCCAAACAGGAAAGCGCATAGAAGAGACATACAAAACAAATCTACTTAAAGGAGCAAAAGGTAAAAAGGCTGTTTTAGACGACAATTACGAGAGTTATTACAAACCTAAAAACAACGAGATTATCATCTCAACTCCTCAGCCAATCACCTTCAACCGCCTGGTATTACAGGAGGCGATTGCAACACATGGCGAGAGAGTTGAAAAACACGCGGTTGATGCCTTTATAGATGGGGAGTGGAAACAAATTGCGGAGGCTACAAACATCGGATATAAACGAATTTTGCGTTTTGCAGATGTAACTAGCGACAAAATAAGAGTACGCATTGAGCAATCGCGCAAAGAGTGTGCAATAACAACTATTTCTGCCCATTTATATGTAGCTCACCCTCCTCGTTTAGTTGTAAGCAGCGATATCAATGGAGTAATAACAATCAAACCATTTGTTCAAGAGTTTGGATGGAAGCCTCACGGTCAAGGCAATGAGGAGCTCAACAAAGGAGTGCAAATATATTACACTACAGATGGTAGCGAACCTAACGAGCAATCAAACCTATACACTTCACCAATAGAGTGTGGAAATGTGATGTTAAAATGCGTGGCAATCATGAATGGAGAGAGAGGTGCAGTAACCTCACAACAGACAGGCATTGCAAAAAAGGATTGGAAGATAGTGAGCGTAAGCAGCCAAAATAGCAACCACAAAGCTACCAACTCGTTTGATGGTTCTGAGGGTAGTTACTGGATGTCAAAAGAGGGAAGTAACCACTCCATAACAGTAGATTTAGGTAACAAGCACACCCTAAAGGGCTTTGCATACACCCCGCAAACTAACAACTCTGATGGCATGATGGCAAAAGGAGTGATTAAAGTTAGCAGCGATGGCAGAAATTGGATTAACGGAGGTAATTTCGACTTTGGAAATTTAATCAACGATCCTAGCAAACGATATTTCTACTTTAGCAACGCTATACCTAATTGTAAATTCGTAAAAATTGAAATAACAGAGATAGCAAAAGGAGATAAAGTGGTAACTATAGCTGAGATAGATTTAATTTAAAAAACAAAAATTGATGAAAAACGTTTCTTTAGGCAACAAACCTCGATACTTCAATCTACTTGATTTAGTAGCGATGATTATTGCCCTAACTATTGCAAATGTAATAGGAATTATTGTGCCTATTTTTGCAATTATGCCATTCAGCGAGGTAGATATTATTGAGTCGCTTACCAGCGGAGAGATAGTTAAAAACACACTTTTCGTGCTCCTTAGCTACCTTATTTCATTCTCTTTACTATTGTTTTTTTTGGTCAAATACCGAAAATGCAGGGTTTCTAGAGAGGTTAACACACCCCCTCTAACACCTATTTTTGGCAAAAAAATAAAGTCGCCTATCAACATTATATATGGTATAATTTTTATATCGGCTATCAATATTGTGATTGAACCCATCATCATGTTATTTCCTGAGGAGATAGCCAAACTAGAGCTACTTACACTCAACATTGATATATTCACAGTGATTACAGTAACAATATTAGCTCCTTTGCTTGAGGAGATGATTTTTAGGGGAGTTATCTTTAACGATATTAATCGCCACCTCTCAACATTTACTGCAATTTTAATCTCATCTTTTATATTTGGGGCAATACATCTAAACATTGTACAACTCATTGGTGGTTCGCTTGGTGCGGTGGCAATATGTTATGTTTATCTCACCACTGGCTCACTATGGGGAGCTATAGTAATTCACTTTTTTCAGAATTCAGCTTCTCTCATAAGTAATCACTTTTTTGGCGATTACGACACACTTCAACAACTGATAAACAACCAACCTTTCTATTATCTAATTTATGGTGTATCAATGGTGATTGTTGTGTGGTTTTTCAGAGAAACTATCAATTTTAGCAAAGAGAGAGACTCTCACGCGAAACTTACGATTAAAAACAATATTGATTAACATCAAAAATATTCAAGATAATGAAAAATAAAATTATTTTAACAATCCTTATGCTATGCGCTCTTTCAACTAGCGCACAAGAAAAGTATCTAATTGCTGGCTCAGGCTCACCAATTATTGCAATCTACGACAAGCAATCAAACGCTATCGAATGGAGCTATGAGCTAAATAGCGGCGACGAGTGTAACTGTGTCATTTACGACAACAAAAAAGTAGCCTTTTCATACTCTAACGGGATGAAACTTATTAACATGAATGGAGAGACTATTTTTGATTATAAAGTCAACGATGGGGAGCAAGCTCAATCGGTATCAAAAATAAAAAAAGGCTATCTAGTTGGGATATGTGGCTCACCAGCGCGCATTGTTGAACTAAACAAAAAAGGTGAAGTGATTAATGAGATTCACTACAACACCTCAATAGATGATGCTCACTCACAATTTCGTCAAATTCGCAAAACATCTAACAACACATACTTAGTACCTCTTTTGGCTGGAAGTAAAATTGTTGAGCTTAGTAAGGAGGGCGAATTCATCCGTGAGATTAAACTATCAGGAGGCCCATTCTCTGTGACTGAGACAAAAAGTGGCGACCTACTTACAGCATGCGGTCACTCTGGTGCAATATTCAAGGTGGAGAGCAACAGCGAAAACGTTACAACTCTCATCTCGAACACTACCCTACCTAGTAACGCAAAAATTGAATTTGGGGCAGAAGTTGTAGAGCTAAAAAATGGCAACATCCTACTAGCTAACTGGCTAGGACACAATGGAGATACATCACAACCTATGTTAATGGAGATTGACAGCAATGGCAATGTGGTATGGCAACTAAACATTTTAGATGAGATATCACTCGTATCGACAGTATATCCACTATATTAGAGGTGTTTACAAAAAATTAGTCTAAGGAATGCAAACAAAACTACTAGAGGCTGTTCCTAACTTCAGTGAAGGCCGTGATAAAAGTGTTATCGAACATATTTGCGCAGCTATTCAAAAGCACGACAAGGTTAAGATTATTAGCTGTGACATGGGTTATGATGCCAACAGAACAGTGATTACTATCATTGGTGAGGCCAAAGCAATGGAATTGGCAATGTTTGATGCCATGAAAGCTGCTGCTGAGAAGATAGATATGTCAACTCACACTGGAGAACACCCTCGTATTGGAGCAACTGACGTAATGCCATTTATTCCATTAAGTGGCGCTACTATCGACGATGCAATAAGCGCAGCTCACTCTCTTGCAGCTAGAGTAGCAAAAGAGCTATCAATTGCTGTATATTGTTACGAAAAAGCCGCCTTTAGCCACCATAAACGCAATCTGTTTGAGTGTCGAAAAGGAGAGTATGAAGGTATAATGCAAAAATTGCAATCGCCAGAATGGAAACCCGATTTTGGAAGCGACAAGGCAACCCCACAACTCACAAAAAGTGGCATATCAGTAATAGGTGCACGCGAATTTTTATTAGCCGTAAACTTCAACCTAACTACAAAAGATTCATCTATCGCAAAACTCATTGCCCAAAGAGTGCGTAAAAGCGGATATATTAAAGATGGAAAACGAATAGAGGGTTCACTAGAAGGAGCAAAAGCAATAGGATGGTATATGGAGAAGTATGGTTTTGCACAAGTATCAATGAATATCGTAGATATCAACAAAACACCCCTACACATAGCATTCAAGGAGGTGTGCAAGGTAGCAAAAGAGCACGGAACAGAGGTTACAGGCACCGAAATAATAGGCATGCTCCCATTAAGAGTAATGACCGAAGCTGCTGACTACTTCAACAATAACAATAGCAACCTAACAACCAATCAAAAAATAGAACTCTCAATCCAAACAATGAACTTCGACCAAATCGAACCATTCAGATATCACAAAGAGAGTGATTTTTACTTTTAACCATTGATGTCTGGTTAAGCTTTAAATTTTTTGCTAAAGATTTATGTTTGTTCTTTGTATTGTTACTTATTTTTCATATATTTGCATATGTTGAGATGATGTAGAGCAATTAAGTATACAGGGCTATTTCTTACACTTGTAGCTTTAGAATGATTAAATAAAATATAATTTAGCCAAAGAATATGGTGGAGATTATTGAAATAGATAAATGGAAACGAAGGGATAGCTTTAGGATGTTTGTACGCCAGGGTTCAGATGAGCATTATGCAACAGTTTTGCAGGGTTGTACTAACCTATATGAGATCTCCAAAAGAGAGCAAATACCTATTGTTGTGGTTGTATATCACGCTATTATATCTGCAGTCAACCATTTTGAGCAATTTAGAGTGCGTGTTCTCTCTTCTGAGTATATTGCAATGTATAGGCAGATAGATTTGATAACAGCAGAACTCACAAAAGAGAAACAGTTGACGAGTATAAAAACTCTATTCAACCCATCGTTGCGAGAGTTTTATCAAACATATAAAGAAAATCGCAAGAAAATAAAGCTAGGAATCGTTAATTATAGTGATATCAGCTCTATAAATGTGGTATCTTGTTCAGCTTTAACATCGCTACGACTTACCCACATTTCGTCTCGTTCACCACATTGTAGATGCGAGCGTGGAGTGTTGCGATTTACCTTTGGGAAGGTGGATGTTAAGGATGGAGTTGCGTCAGTACATGTATCGGTTAATTTTTCTCACTCCCTACTTGGTGGTTACGATTGGCATCTATTTGCTAAATATTTTTCTAACGAGTATGGGCAAGAGGATAAAATATAAATGTTATAATTAGAGTAAAAATGGAAGTAAAAGAACAGGAAAAGCTTTGGGCGAAGATAGTAGCTAAAGCGTGGGCAGATGAAGCCTACAAGGAAAATTTAATAAACAACACTCGTGAGACGTTAAAGAGTGAAGGTGTAGAGTTTGCTGAAGGCGTGAATCTACATATAGTGACAGAGCCAAAAGAGAGTACAGATAGTGATGTATATCTACTACTACCTAACTCGTTTGAATCGTTTATTGAGGATGGCGGAGATAGAAAGGCAGCGTACCAACCTTTACCTGCGGATCTTGCAAGCGATTCTTCATGGTAATTAAACCTTTAAAATAGGTTACAGAGTTGTGAACCCCTTGTGGTCTTACACAGGGGGTTTAGCATTTAACCAAAAAAAACACACCAACATACAAAACTTTTGTTTTATCGTTCTTTGAATGAAAATTTTGTTAATTAGTAGTTGTGAGTTTTTTTTATTACTTTTGCAAGTAAAAAATAGCATGAAAAAGGTGTTAGAGAGACTCTTTAAACTAACTGATAATGGCACAAATCCTAAGCGTGAAATTGTAGCAGGAGTTACAATATTCTTGACAATGGCGTATATTTTGATTGTTAATCCTTCAATACTCTCATCCACTGGGATGGATACGGGTGCGCTCTTTACAGCTACTGCTATCTCTGCATTTGTGGCTTGTGTGGTTATGGGTTTGGTGGCTAATCTTCCTATTGCTTTGGCTCCAGGATTGGGGATTAATGCATTTTTGCCTATACCATAGTGACACAGATGGGCTACACTTGGGAGATTGCATTGGCAGCTGTTTTTATTGAAGGTATTATCTTTATAATTCTCTCACTGCTCAATATTCGTGAGTTGATAATCCGCTCTATTCCGCTAGTTCTAAAGCGTGCCATAAGTATTGGTATCGGACTCTTTATTGGGACAATTGGTCTGATTAATTCGGGTGTAATAGTTCGTGGCGAGGTCTTTTCGCAGTTGGGTGATGTTAGTTCGCCATCGGTGTTATTGACCTTTATCTCTATTATAATCATGGGTGTATTAATAGTTCGTAAGGTGCAAGGTGCTTTGATGTTAGGGATGCTGATCACAACTGGTGTGGCTCTTTTGATGGGGGTTGTTGTAATTCCTGATGGGTTCTCTCCTGTCTCTACGCCTAACTCATTGGAGCCTATATTTATGAAGATGGATTTTAGCCAACTCTTTTCACTCGATATGTTAGTGATAATCTTTATTCTAATTTACGCAGACCTGTTTGACACAGCGGGGACACTCTTTGCAGTCTGTTCACGTTCGGGGTTAGTTGATAAGGATGGCAATGTTTATCGAGCAAAACAGGCATTTCTTTCTGATGCTATTGCAACCACTTTTGGAGCTATGGTTGGAACAAGTTCTGTTACATCCTATATTGAGAGTACTACGGGAGTTGCAGCAGGTGGTCGAACTGGAATGACGGCTGTTGTTACAGGTATACTCTTCTTGCTTGCATTGTTCATTTCGCCTATCCTTTTATTGATTCCTACGGCTGCGACCTCGGCAGTGTTAGTTGTGGTGGGGCTGTTTATGATTTCGTCAATTTCGGAGATTGATTTCTCAGACTATAAGAACTCTCTACCTGCATTTATAACAATAATCTTTATTCCATATACTTATAGCATCTCTCAAGGTATTGTATATGGATTTTTGAGCTATGTAATCATACGTGTGATGACAGGAAAATTCCGAGATATTAGCTTTATTATGTATATTCTTGCACTGATGTTTGTTTTAAAGGAATTCTTTGTTGGTAGCTAAAAAATGTATTCTTTCACAAGAAGCTCGCAAATGACATCCCTGAACCATTTTTAAAAGTTTAGCTAAAGCTAACCATTCAAAAATGCTCCATGAATGCCCCTTGCTGGCAAGAACTCCTCGTCGCTTACGCTCCTCGGGCTCACTAGCGTTCGCTGGGGATTCTCATGTAGGTAGCGGATGGCTTCGCGATAATCGACTATAAATCGACGTTAATCATTATAATTATTCCTATGATCGACCATCGCGAAGCTATACATCACTTTCATGAGAATACCCAGCGAACGCTAGTGAGCCCGAGGAGCATCAGCGACGAAGGTTTTTTTACCAGTGCTAGGCTGCTAGGAGTCTTTTTTATTGAATTGGCATTAGCCAAGAGAATAAAAATGGCTCATAGTAGTCTAGCACGTGGTTTTTTTTCTAAAAAAAACTTAAACACAATTCTTCTTTTTTTAATAGGCTTTGGTACACTTCGGCTTTCACTTTTTGGCGCAGCCAAAAATAGGAATAGGTTTTTATTTCGTTACCATACCGTAGGTATGAGTATAAGAAATAAAAACCTATTACTACAAGCATGAGCGAAGGCTCATGCGGTGAAAGTCGCTAAGCAAAATCACTCTATTTAATAATTACCAAAGCACCACCCTCTTTTTCAAGCAATATTTCGGTACTTACTTCTATGGTTTGCTCTTTCTGCAGGATATCCATATCTGGGAAGTAAATTTTTGCATTGGATTTATCAATACCTAATGTATCCCAATCAATTTGAAGTTTTACCTTCGCTGATGATTTTGACCAATTGGCCAGAGCTACCATAACCTCTCCATCCTTAACAAATGCTGTTGCGTAGACATCTTTATTGTTGGTTTTCACAGGGTTACTAGATACCCAGTAGCCAACCATTCTACTCTCTTCAATTTTGAAATAATCCCACACGCTCCAGAAGAATTTAGGAGTCTCTTTGCCATGATATTTATAGCGACAAGTCATTCCATAAACCATTCCACGCCATGGATTACCGTCGTTTTGCAACATTTCACCCATCATACCAAAAGGAATGCCCGACACCTCTGTTAACCAATAATCAGGAGCCTTTTCATATTTAAAATACTCTCCAAACCATAATCTATCAAGATATGGCATGTGCTCCATATATAAAAATGCACTATTTATAAATCCATCGCTTTGGTTAAATTGATTAGCTGAGTGTAGGTCAATTCGTGGATCTGGTCGATTGTTTTCTAACACCTTACGTACACGCTTCATGGTGGTTCTATCAATTGCCATATCATCTATATACAAACCAT
>JAWXTQ010000030.1:0-17894 GCA_044433405.1 Rikenellaceae bacterium | reverse complement strand
GTGCGATGCACCACAGCTAATACACATAACGAAAAAGCCATTTAGCGGTGGTGGGGGTGCTTTCCCTTTCTGCTAATCCCATTTAGCGGTGGGGTTGCAAGATTCACAAGATATCTCACCCTACTTCTAGTACGTAATCCTCTATGAGTGATATAATATTTGTATCACCTTACTCGTTTAATATGCAAATTTTGATTGTTAAATTTAAAAATTTGTAAATATGAACAGAAAAATCATTTTTATCGTAATGCTAGTCGCAGTTACATCTGCAATTTGTGCATCGTTATTCACCTCTACCTTGAAAGATCGTTCATTTAAAAGTAGCGTAATAAGCGTTGCACGCGACGTACCAGCGATTTTTGCAAGCAATGACACTAGCAATGAAGGATATCCAGATTTGACATTTGCTGCTGAGAAAACCGTGCCTGTAGTTGTTGGTATAGAGAAGATTATAACAACACAAGCTAACTCTAATCAATATTATGGTGGTAATATCGACCCATTTCTCGAACTCTTTGGCTTTAGGTCACAAGGCTCAAGCCGCGGGCAACAATACGAACCTCAAGAACAACGTTCAGGTGGTTCGGGTGTGCTCATATCGAGCGATGGATATATCGTTACTAATAACCATGTAATTGAAAATGCTAGCAAACTATCTGTTACGCTGAGTGATGGCAAAAAGTATGCAGCTAATCTAATTGGCACTGATCCAACTACCGATATTGCCCTTGTCAAAATTGAGGCTACTGGACTCCCATTTATCACCTTTGGCAGTAGTGAGAGACTCAGACTTGGGGAGTGGCTGCTCGCAGTAGGCAATCCATACGGTCTAAATTCGACAGTTACAGCAGGGATTGTAAGTGCTAAAGGGCGAAATCTAGATGTTATCCCTAGCCAATTTAGAGTTGAATCGTTTATTCAAACTGACGCAGCTGTAAACCCTGGCAACAGTGGCGGTGCTTTGGTTAACACAAAAGGAGAGTTAGTTGGCATTAATACCGTAATAAAATCGCCAACTGGGAGTTTTGCAGGCTACTCGTTTGCCGTTCCATCGTCAATTGTCAAGAAAGTTATTGTTGACTTAATGGAGTTTGGCATTGTTCAACGCGGCTTGATGGGTGTTGAATATAGTGAGATTACCGATGACTTTATAGAAAAGTATGGCAAAGAACTCTCTTTGAAGGAGGGCGTAGGTTTATATATTGGCAACGTGCTTGCCGACGGTGCAGCAGCAGCGGCTGGCATTGAAAAAGGTGATGTTATAATCTCTATTGACGACACATCAATAACCTCATCTTCAGCACTTCAAGAGGAGATTGCAAAACATCGTCCTGGCGATAAGATAAAAATTAGCGTAAAAAGAGATGGCAAGGTGAAACATTTTGACGTTGTTTTACGTAATAAAGCTGGAGAGGAGAAACTTCTTGAGAAAGACGTTGAAAATTTAGCTGCATTTTTAGGTGGTGAATTTGCCGATATTAATGCACGAACCAAAAAGAGTCTAGAGATTAACCATGGTGTGCAGGTAATAAATGTAGGCAATGGATTATTAGCAAAGGTTGGAGTTAAAACAGGCTATATAATCACACACATTAACGGAAAAGAGATCAGCGATATCAGCAATCTAAATCAATACACAGATAAAATTGAGATTATTGACGGTCTTTACCCTAATGGTAGATATATAAGCTACTCTATTTTCAACAATTAAGAGCAATCCCCCAACAGATATTAGATGCAAAAAAATAAATTTAGAAAATGAGACAATTAAAAATCACCAAATCAATTACGAATCGCGAAAGTGCTTCACTAGACAAATACCTACAAGAGATTGGTCGCGAAGACTTAATCACTGTAGAAGAAGAGGTAGAGTTAGCCCAAAGAATTCGCAAGGGCGATCAAGAGGCATTAGAGAAGCTTACTAGAGCAAATTTACGTTTTGTAGTATCGGTTGCTAAACAGTATCAAAACCAAGGATTAAGCCTTCCTGACTTAATTAACGAGGGTAACTTAGGATTGATTAGAGCTGCTGAGAAATTTGATGAAACACGTGGTTTTAAATTTATTTCTTACGCTGTATGGTGGATTCGTCAATCTATCCTGCAGGCTTTAGCAGAGCAGTCGCGCATTGTGCGACTGCCTTTAAATCAAGTTGGGTCGCTTAATAAAATCAATAAAGCACTTGCCCGCTTCGAGCAAGAGCATGAGCGCACTCCATCGCCTGAGGAGCTAGCAAATGAGTTGGAACTACCAAAAGAGAAGGTAGCTGACACAATGAGAGTGTCTGGACGCCACGTCTCTGTAGATGCTCCATTTGCTGATGGTGAGGACAATAGTCTACTTGATGTTTTGGTTAATAACGACTCTCCAAATGCAGATAGAGGATTGATTAATGAATCTCTCGCTACTGAGGTTGATAGAGCCCTGTCAACTCTAACTGAGAGAGAGTGTGATATTATAAGATATTTCTTTGGTATCGGCTCGGCAGAAATGACTCTAGAAGAGATTGGCGATAAGTTTGGTTTAACTCGCGAGAGGGTACGTCAAATTAAAGAGAAAGCTATTCGCCGCCTACGCCACAATTCACGTAGTAAATTACTTAAATCATATTTAGGATAAGTGCAAGTTTACAAGTTTGGCGGAGCGTCCATCTCTACCGCTACAGGAGTAAAAAATATCACCTCCATAATCTTAAAAGAGAAAGATTTGCCAATAGTAGTAGTTTCTGCTATGGGAAAAATGACAAACGCCTTCGAGAAGCTTCTCGAAGGTTTTGTTTCGTGTAATAATGAACTTCTCACAGCTCAACTCAATTGCATAGAGAGCTATCACCGCGAGATTATTAAAGATTTAGGGATTGGAACATCTTTAAAATTTGAGAATTTCTTGGTAGAGCTAAAAACTCTACTCCAAAACAGCGATAGAGAGGAGAAGAACTATGATTGGTGGTACGACCATATTGTAGGGTATGGCGAGATGTTCTCTTGTTCTATAGTCTCTGACTACATAACCCACCTTGGCCATGAAAACAAGCTAATAGAGAGTCGTAAGACAATAATTACTGACGATGTTTTCAGAGAGGCAAATATAGAGTTTAGCGAAACTACCAAACGCCTAAAAAAAGCCATTAGCGGCACTGGAATACACATATTGCAAGGTTTTATTGCAGGTACACGCCGTGGTGAACACACCACTCTTGGAAGAGAGGGGTCTGACTATACAGCTGCCGCGGTAGCAAACATGCTCTCATGTGATAGCGTAACGATATGGAAAGATGTAGATGGCGTGCTAAACTGTGATCCACGAATCTTCTCAGATTGCACCCCTATTCCCTCTCTCTCATATATTGATGCTGTAGAGTTAGCCTTTAGTGGAGCTCAAATCATCCATCCAAAGACTATAAAGCCACTAGAGAACAAAAATATTCCGCTATATGTACGCTCGTTTATCAACCCGAGCCATCCAGGCACAATTATAAGTCAAACAAGCGATAAGATAGACAACGTACCATTCGTAATAGTAAGAAAAAATCAGGTATTAATATCTATTCGTCCTAAAGATTTTTCGTTTGTTCTAGAGGAGTCACTTCAAGATATATTCACAATACTCAATCACCACCGCCAAAAGGTAAACCTCATTCAAGGTTCAGCAGTGAGAATAAGCTTTAGCGTGGATAAATCAAGGTATTTTGATGCACTTCTTGAAGAGCTTTCTCCAAAATACAAAGTCAAATACAATGATGGACTAGAGCTACTTACAATCAGAGGCCGCTACAAAGAGATAGAAAAAACCCACACCGAAGGGCACGACATCTACATCAGGCAGCAAACACGCCGCGCATTACGACTACTCAGACGAGCTAAAGAGAGTACCTAGTTGCGCATGGGCGATTTTAAGTTTTTTTTAAAAAACAGCCAAATATGCCTGATTTTGGAAAATCAGGAGAAAATGCCTGATTTTAAAAAAACAGCCAAAAATGCCTGATTTTCATTTTTTATAATTACCTTTGCAGTGTAGTTAAAACAAGTGTATATTATGACATATAAAGCAATTATAACAGGTGACATAGTTAACTCTTCTCAGATAGTAGGGTATGACAGAACTTTAATTTTAGATACCATAAAAAGACTTGCAGGCGAGTTGAGTCAATTAGGACTAGATGGAATTGAAATGTATAGAGGCGATAGTTTTCAAATGGTTGTTAGATCACCTGAAAATGCGCTACTAATAGCAATACTAACTAGGGCCTCACTTCGCGCAAGAGACAGAAGATGTGATGCTAGAATAGCAATTGGAGTAGGAACGGTAGAATATAACAGTATTGATATTGTAACATCCGATGGCGAAGCATACAGGAATTCAGGTCGAGAATTTGATAATTTAAAGAAGCGTAGACTTGCTATATCAACACCATGGACAGATGTAAATGAAGAATTAAACGTGAGTACAGCATTTGCAGATGACATAATTACAAATTGGTCGGATGCCCAAGCAAATGTCATCTTCATGTCTTTATCTGAAAAAATCACTCAGAAAGAGATAGCCCAAAGGCTTAACAAAAAAAGTCAGTCAGTTAGTAATGTTATGAATAGCGGCAAAGAATCACTAGTAGCAATGTATATTGATAGGTATACTAAGCTAATTAATAATAAAATAATTACACCTAATCATTAGTGTCCGTTAAACTCTTGGGGAAATTTGCTCTGCCGCCTGCTTTTACCCTAAAATGAGATTCTAAAGTACAAGGAGTACTCCGCGAACTCATTTTAGTGCAAAATCAAACGACATACCAAATTTGGGTGGAGGTTAAAGTAAAGTTTATTTTTGTAAGCCCCCTGTTTTGAATTATCATATAATTTATTAATATTTAAATAATTACATTAATATATCATTTTTTAATCGGACACCAACAACACCTAATAAATAGCATGATCACATTATTGCTACAGATGATATTAGCTCATATAATATCAGACTTCATACTCCAGACCAACCAGATAAAAGATGGAAAGAGTGGCTCTCTAAAAAAACAGAAGCGGAGTAAATATTGGTATCAAATAATACATGCACTCACTCATGCTGTGGTAACCTATATCGTTATTGGAGATTGGAATAGCTTTGTAATTCCCTTGGTTATCATGATAACGCATTTTGTAGTTGATTATATAAAATGCAGAAAACAAAATGACAAACTCTCTGCTTTTATTATTGATCAAATAGCGCATTTAGCACTCATTTTTGCAGTCTGTTGGTACTTCTGTTCTGATTTCTCAATTGATTTATCATCTGTAGGAGACTTTTTTAACAATACAAGGGCTCTAAAAATATTGATTGCTTATAGTCTAATTTTAAAGCCTACATCTGTTCTACTCTTATTGTTTTTTAAAAGATGGAATATTGATACAGATGGGTTGCAAGATGCTGGGTGTTGGATTGGCTATATTGAGCGAATACTTATATTAACTTTTGTTATTACAAATCATATAGAAGCTGTAGGTTTTCTATTAGCAGCAAAGTCTGTATTTAGATTTGGAGATCTTAAACAATCAAATGAGATAAAAATAACAGAATATGTGCTAATAGGAACATTAACTAGCTTTACAATTGCTATCATTCTTGGATTAGCCGTAAACCTATAATGATACATTCAAGATTAAGTCGAATTCTTAGTGACTTTCACTTACATGAACTAAAGCTAACTATGTAGTAATGGCTTTGGTCTGTTTGCTTCTTACATGTGTTGAAAGATTCACTAGTGTTTGTTTTCGTATTAATCCAAATAATCATACGTTTATTGGGTAAATGTAAAAAATATCTAATTTTTTAATACCTTTCTAAAAAAAAATAGTATATTTGCACTTTATTTGGTTTGTTGTGTTGTTATGTAAGCACAACATTAACATAAAGATTTTAATGTATGAGTGAAAATCAATGCACAATATCTTCAGAGGTAAAATTCTCTGGAAAAGGATTACACAGCGGGTTAGAGGTTAATATGGCTATTAAACCTGCTCCAGAAAATCATGGTATAAAATTTTGCAGAATAGACTTAGAGGGTGCTCCTGTTGTTGCTGCGCTAGCTGAGAATGTAGTTGACACCTCTAGGGGAACTACTATCGGTGCTATTAATGGCGCGAAAGTTTCGACTGTCGAACATCTAATGGCTGCGTTTTATGCGTGTGAGATAGATAACGCATTGGTTGAGATTGACTCACTTGAAGTGCCAATAATGGATGGCTCAGCTACTGACTACGTAAACAAGTTTATTGAGGTAGGTAGAAGTGAGCAAAATGGCATTCGAGAATATTTTGAAATTAGCGAGAAATTTGAGTACGAAGATGCTGAGCGCGGTGTAAAAATCGAGATATATCCAGACGATAGCTTCTCAGCAAACGTAAACATTGATTTTAATTCGAGAGTTGTTGGCCGTCAATACGCTGCCGTAAACTCTAACGAAGATATCATTAAAAACATCGCTCCATGTCGTACATTTGTGTTTTTGCATGAGTTGCAACCACTAATCGACAACAACCTAATCAAAGGGGGCGACCTTGACAACGCTATTGTAATCGTAGAGAAACCTCTTCCAGAACAGGAGCTAATTAAACTTCAAGAGATATTCAACAAAGATAATCTTTCGGTTGAGAAGAGTGGTTATCTAAACAATATCGAGCTTAGAGGCGACAATGAAATTGCACGCCACAAGATGCTTGACTTGATTGGAGACTTCGCACTAATAGGTCAAAGAATAAAAGGCAAGGTATTTGCTACACGTCCTGGGCATAAAGCTAATACAGAGGCAGCTAAGCAGATTAAAAAGATAATTAGGGCTTCAGCTTCAAAACCAAAATACAAGTATAATATTAACACTCAACCAGTTTACGATATTAACAAAATAAAAAGCATTCTTCCTCATCGTCCTCCATTTTTGTTGGTTGATAAGATTATCCACCTCTCTAGTGACAGCGTGGTAGGGATAAAAAATGTGACAATGAACGAACCTTTCTTTGTTGGTCACTTCCCTGAAGAGCCTGTAATGCCTGGTGTTTTGCAAATTGAAGCGATGGCGCAATGTGGTGGCATTTTAGCACTTTCGTTAGTTGACGAGCCTCAGCGCTACTCTACCTACTTCGTTAAGATTGACAATGTAAAATTCAAGAGAAAGGTTGTTCCAGGTGACACATTAATGTTTGTCCTAGAGCTTACTGAGCCAATCAAACGAGGAATGGTAATGATGACAGCTAAGAGTTACGTTGGAGACTCACTTGCTTGCGAAGCCTACCTAGTAGCTCAAATTGCAAAAAACAAATAGTTTAAGAGATAAAAAACAACCATTATGATAGATCAACTTGCTTATGTTCATCCAGATGCTAAAATCGGGAAAGATGTAAAAATAGAGCCTTTTGCATATATTGCTGCGGATGTTGAGATTGGTGACGGTACACATATCCACTCAAATGCGGTATTAAGAGATGGTGCACGAGTTGGGAAAAATTGTGTAATATATTCGGGAGCAGTGATTGCTGGCGAACCTCAAGACCTAAAATTCAAAGGTGAATATTCAGTAGCGATAATCGGCGATGGTACAAAAATTCGCGAATGCGCAACGGTCAATCGCGGAACTGCGGCTAAAGGCCAAACGGTTGTCGGAAAGAACTGTATGATTATGGCATGTGCTCATATCGCTCACGACTGTGTTATAGGAAATAACGTAGTGATTGTCAACGAGGTATTACTTGCAGGCGAGGTTGAAGTAGGAGATTGGGCTATAATTGGTGGAGCTAGTGCTATTCACCAATTTGTAAGAATTGGCGAACATGCAATGATTGGTGGAGGCTCTTTAGTTTCAAAAGATATCCCACCTTATGTGAAAGCTTCTCATAACCCACCATCTTTTGTTGGGGCGAATGCTATTGGGCTTAGAAGAAGAAACTTCTCTTCAGAGCAGATAGACAAAATTTACGCCATATTTAGAATACTATTCCAAAGCGGGCTTAACTATGCAAACGCTTGTAATGAGGTAGAAGAAACAATACCACAATCTCCTGAGAGAGATTTGATTATAAATTTTATTAGAGAATCTAAAAGAGGCATACTTAAGCCATATAATCACTCGATGAAAAACGAGGAGTAACACCCATTTAATCACTTATTACAATGAATAGGGAGAGGATATTAGTAACCAACGATGATGGAATAAATTCGAGAGGATTGGATCTCCTTATTAATATTGCTAAAGAGTTTGGCGATGTTATAGTAGTAGCTCCTGAAGAGTCTATGTCGGGGATGTCTCACTCTATATCAATGTATAAACCCTTATTTCTTAGGAGCGTTGAACAATCTGAGGGAGTTGCAAAGTTCGCTTGTAATGGCACTCCTGTTGATTGTGTAAAACTAGCTGCTGATGCAGTCATGTTAAAAAATCCTCCAACGCTTGTATTATCGGGCATTAACCATGGAGCTAACACCAATTTAAGTGTAATTTATTCTGGCACGATGGGGGCAGCATGTGAAGGATCGACCTACAATGTGCCTTCTATTGGATTTTCGCTAGTTTCTCACGATGTAGATGCTGACTTAACAGCCTCAGAGCACTATGTTCGAGAGGTGATTAAAATGGTGCTTAGAAATAGAGAGGCAGAGAGTATATGTCTAAATGTTAACATTCCTAATATTCCCCTTTCAGAGATTAAAGGTATAAAATTTTGCCGCCAGACAAAGGGGTATTGGAGAGAGGATTTTCAGAAACGATACGACCCACACGGCCGCGAATATTATTGGTTGGTAGGAAGTTTTATAAATACGGACGATGCCCCAGAAGAGGGAGACGACTGGGCTATAAGCAATGGTTACGTTTCAATAGTTCCTGTGCTTATAGATGTGACTGACTACAGCAAACTGGCAAAGATTAAGAACTGGACTCTTTAATCTACGCCCTTAACAACCACAAACTGAGAGATATCTCTCTATAAGAGACTAAAATCTACCTATAAATGATAGAGATTAGTTACTACCTACACATACAAATATATTAATAACAATAGAAACCTAAAATTATGATTAAATCTTTTGTCTGTTCTGCTGCACTAACGCTACTACTTGCCTTTAGTGGATGCAACACACCTACAATGCCTAGCGATGTAATTATCCCAAAACCAAACTCTACAACTGTAGGAGAGGGTGTTTTAACAATCAAAAATGGAGTACAAATCACATCAACAGCTTCGAGTGAGGTTACTGAGTATACAAAAAACGCTCTATCTGATAAATTTAGCCTATCAACTACACAAGGAAAAATAATCAATCTAAATATAGATACAACTTCAATCATTAACCCAGAGGGTTATATTTTGGAGGTAACTAGCAAAGGGATTAATATTAACGGTTCAACTAGTCAAGGAGTATTTTACGGAGTACAGTCGCTAATTCAATTAATGGAGGCTGGAAAGGTAGAGGGTGCTATTAAAATCCAAAATATGAGAATCGAAGATGCTCCACGTTTTGCTTGGAGATCGTATATGCTTGATGAAGCACGCCACTTTTTTGGAGAAGAGAATATATATCGCATAATAGATGTTATGGCAGAGCTAAAACTTAACGTTTTACACTGGCATTTAACTGACGATGCAGGATGGAGAATAGAGATTAAACAATACCCTCTTCTTACAGAAATTGGCTCAAAAAGAGCTGACACAGAAATAGGAACATGGGGAAGCAACAAAACTGCGGGCAAACCTCACAGTGGTTATTACACTCAAGAGCAGATAAAATCTATAGTTAAGTATGCAAAAGAGCGTAATATCAAAATCATTCCTGAAATAGAGATGCCAGGCCATGCTAGCGCGTCCGTAGCTGCATACCCTTGGTTATCAACTAAAAACGAGAAAATCGAAGTTCCAGTAAAATTTGGTAAACACTACTACACTTACGATGTTATAGACACCAAAGTGCAAGAGTTCTTGAAAAATGTTATCGACGAGGTTATCGAGCTATTTGATACAGATGTGATTCACATTGGTGGTGACGAAGTACGTTTTGACCACTGGGAGGCTGATGCAGGAATGCGCGCTCACAAACGCAAAAATGGCTACTCATCTTACATGGATATTCAAATTGAGTTTACAAACATGATGTCACGCTACATTGAGAGCAAAGAGTGTAGCATGATGGGCTGGAATGAGATTCTTGGCACTAACCTACATGCCGACGACAACATCTCATTCTCTGAGACTTCAACTAAAATTGCACCAAACGTAGTTGTTCAGTTTTGGAAAGGCGACATCAACGAGCTAACTAAAGCTGCCGAACAAGGTTATCGCCTAGTTAACTCATACCACTCATTCACCTACCTAGACTACTCTTACGGCAATATACCTTTAGCTAAAGCGTACTCGTTTGATCCAATACCTGACAATCTAGACGAGAAATATCACAAAAATATCGTAGGTTTTGGGTGTCAAATGTGGACTGAGTGGGTACCTGATGTTGATGTATTAAATAGACAAACATTCCCACGTATCGCAGCTTACGCTGAGGTTGGTTGGAGCGAAAAAGAGGTTAAAGATTTTGATAATTTTACCTCACGTATGCCAGCCTTAGTAGAGAGATGGAAAGAGAAAGGAATTGTAGGTTATGACTCACCAGAACTTCAACCAAAGGTTGAAACTGAGGCAGAGATCTAGATCTAACAAGTTGGGTTTAATAAATATTAGGGATCTAATTTGATCAAAGAATATTTTAGCTGCAAGGATAACTGTTTTTTATCAAGTTAGTTCCTCTTAAATAAATTTAACTTTAAAACAAAGAATTATGAAAAAGGAATTAGTTGCTGAAGCTATAGGTACTATGGTTTTAGTGTTAATGGGATGTGGCTCAGCCGTATTTAATGGTGGCGTAGGTACAGCGGCACAAGTATTAACTGTATCATTTGCTTTTGGTCTCTCTGTCGTTGCTATGGCTTACACTATTGGAGGTATCTCAGGATGCCATATCAACCCTGCTATTACATTGGGAGTGTGGCTAAGTGGCCGTATGAAGGGTTGTCAAGCAATTTCTTATATGGTTGCTCAAGTAATAGGGGCTTTAGTTGGTTCTGCAATTATTTTTGCGCTAACATCAACTATTACAACTATCGACTTCTCTGCTACTACAACAGGTGCAAATGGTTTTACTGATTTAGTTCCTGCGTTAATTGCAGAGATCGTATTTACTTTTATCTTTGTATTAGTAGTGCTAGGATCAACCTCTGAAAAGAACTCTGCACCTAAATTAGCAGGTCTAGCGATTGGATTAACACTTGTATTGGTTCATATCGTATGTATTCCAATTACAGGTACATCAGTTAATCCTGCACGTAGTATTGCACCTGCAATATTTGCTGGTGGAAGTGCTCTAGCTCAGCTATGGGTGTTTATTGTAGGTCCTTTTATTGGTGCAGCTCTTTCGGCTATCGTTTGGAAAGCGTTAGATAAAAAATAGCATAAGTCGATGGAGTGCTTGGCGACTTACACCTCTTTAGCGGTTTTCACTGCATGAGCTAAAGCTCATGCTTGTAGGAATAGTTTTTATTTCTTATGTTCATACCTAAAGGCATGACAACGAAATGAAAACTATTCCTATTTTTGGCTGCGCCAAAAAGTGAAGACCGAGGCGTACCAAAGCTTATCAAGATAAGAGGAAAAACTGTTGCTGACACTTCTTTCACAAGAAGCTCGCAAGTGACATCCCTGAACCATTTTTAAAAGCTTAGCTATCGCTAACCATTCAAAAATGCCCCATGAATGCCCCTTGCTGGCAAGAACTCCTCGTCGCTATCGCTCCTCGGGCTCACTAACGTTCGCTAGGTATTCTCACGAAGGTGATGTGTGGCTTCGCGATATCCGAACATAGTGATCATCATTAATACCAATAATAATTAATAAGCAAAATAGACACCTCTTCTCCGTCTCACTGTTTCGACCTAGAATGTGTAAAAAACGGATCAAGATGAATTCTTAGCGGTTTTCACCTTTTGGCGGTAAGTATTGCAATGGGTGTGCTCAGATGCCTGTATTGAAATAGTGATAAATAGGTGTAGAGGCGTTTGATCTCGTCTCTCTCAAAATCGAATGTAGTGGAGGTTGTTAGCCTGATTCTCTGTTTTTCTTCCATAACCTTAGTTTTTAATGGTTAAACAATGGGGCAAGATAAAAAGAGGTGATTTCACTTACCCGTTGCTCTACACCTACAAGGCAGTGGACGCATTAACGTTCCACACGGAGGCGAAACCACCGTATGGAATAAGAATCAGACATATATTATACGTCTGTTCCGAATAGTCGGCAAGTTTCCTTGCCTTGTAGTATGTAGAGCATTGCAAAAGTAAAAATAATAATCTAAACTACAAAAAACAGGTTGAGAAACCTTTCGTTTCCCACCCAACCTATTACTACAAGCATATGCGGTGAAAGCCGCAAAACAAAGCCGCAAAACAAAAACCTTTATCTTCCAATCTTTATTTTATCTCGTACCTGCTCCATGCTCCATCGAGGAGTGGATGTTGCTCCACAGATGCCTACGGACTTTGCTCCTGTTACCCATGCAATGTCTACTTGATCGGCGTTTTCAACCTTGTATGAATTTTCATTAACGCTGCTGCACACTTTAAAAAGAGCCTTTCCGTTTGAGCTTTCAGAACCACTTACAAATATCACCACATCATGAGAGGCGGCAAATTGATGCAGGTGTGGATATCTATTTGACACTTGTCTGCATATAGTATCTTTTATAGTACACTCTAGCTCTGGGGTCTGTTTGTATCTTTTGATAATTATCTGCTCAATCTCCTTAAAAACATCTAGGCTTTGTGTTGTTTGTGAGAGCAGATAAATGGGACGATTAAAGTCTACTTTAGCTACTAATTCACTGCTTGAATCTATAACTATCGCATCTTCAATCTGCCCTTGAAGTCCTATTACTTCAGGATGACCATACTTACCTAGGATTACAACCTGACCATTTACTTTGCTCATGATATTGTCAGCTTCGACAACTCTCTTCTGAAGCCGAGCCACTACTGGGCAGGTAGCATCTATTAGGTTGATATTGTGTTTTTTGCACATTTGGTATGTCGATGGAGGCTCTCCGTGAGCGCGAATCAAAAGCGTTTGATTGTCGAGAGTATCTAGCGAGTCGAGACCTACAACCCTCAAACCCAAATTCGAAAGTCGCCCCATCTCCTCCCTATTGTGCATAATATCACCCAGTGAGTAGACACAATCTTTGTTAATGAGCTCGACTTCTGCCTTTTCGATTGCAGCAACGACACCAGGGCAAAAACCCGATTTAACATCAATTTCGATTAACATTAGTATCTATTATTTTGTTCGTTGACAAATCAATTCCTCTACCCATTCCATTTGTTGAGCAAGACTCATATAACTATTATCAAGCTCAATAGCATCACTAGCCTTTACAAGAGGACTCTCTTTACGGTTCTGATCTTGGTAATCGCGTTGATTGATATTTTGCTCTATCTCCTCTAATGAGGCTGTTATTCCTTTGGCTTCGAGCTCTAAAAAGCGTCGTTTTGCTCTCACCTTAGGATCAGCAGTCATGAATATTTTAAGCTCAGCATGAGGAAATACTGCGCTTCCTATATCGCGACCATCCATTACTATTCCCCCTTTCTCACCCATTTGCTGCAATAGTGACGAGACTTTAGTTCTAACTTGAGCAATTGAACTTATGTAGCTTACCTTCTCACTTACTCGCATATCTCTAATTTTGCCCTCTACCGACTCACCATTAATCGAAACCTCGCTTTTGCCATTTTGAGGATTATTCTTAAATTCAATATTAATATCCTTTAGTGACTCAACAATCAAATCCTCAGAGTCAATAATATCATGGTTGAGAGCATAAAGAGTGATAGATCTATACATTGCACCACTATCAATAAATTTATAGTCGATTTTTGATGCTATTAGTTTTGCAAATGTACTCTTTCCGCATGACGAGAAACCATCTATTGCGATGATTATTTTCTTGTTACTCATAGTTATAATATATTTAGTTTAACATATCTAAAATGGCCGTAATAATAGCAAACAACCCCAATGCAAATATTAATATCCCTGCAATTCGATTGATACTCACTAAGTGACGAGGACGAAACCTGTTTTTAAAGATATTAACTGTAGATGTTAGCGTAAACCACCACAATGATGCTCCAAATGCCACACCAATAATTGTCAATACCCCGTTATACAGACACAAATCCTCATTACCAATGTCAAAGCTAGAAAAAAGCCCCACAAACACAAATATAAATGCAGGATTTGTAAGTGTGAGGAAAAATGTTGTAATATAATCTTTAAAATAGTTAGGATACTGTGCTCTATTTTTTCGCAGAGTTTTAGGCGTTGTCTTTTTATTAAAGATAAATATTCCTATTACCATTACTACACTACCCCCAATAAGTGCTAAAAGTGACATCTGTTGCTCTATCACAACTGCTATCAAAGAGAGAAAAAACATCGCAATAACAGCAAATATAACATCAGCAGATGCAGCTCCAAGGCCTGACACAAAACCAGACATAAACCTTTTACTAACGGTACGTTGCAAACACAACACTCCAACTGGCCCAAGAGGAATTGAAGCTAAGAAACCTATTACCAATCCCTTTATTAAAAATATAAAATTCATTTAGCTGTTTTAATGCATTATTATATGTGCAAAGGTAACGATATTTATATTGTTATCAAACTAAACTACTTACTTTCAGAGGATCAATATGTATTGTTTGACGGTTTTGTTTGGAGGTTTTCACTGCATGAGCGAAGGCTCATGCGGTGAAAACCTCCAAACAAAACCGCTAACCAAAATCGCTATATAAAGCAAAACTACTCCAAAAATGGAACCCCTGCTCATTAGCGATGCTAATGGACAGGGGTTTCCAACAATGAAAAAATTAAAAAAAATTAGTTTTTACTTTTATTATTCGTCGGTGTCTACATAACTCTTCAATAGTTTGTCTTGAACATCGTTAGGAACTTGCTCGTAAGATGCAAACTTCATTGAGTATGTAGCGCGACCGCTTGTTATTGAACTAAGAGTTGTCGAGTAACGATACATCTCGGCTAAAGGAACTTTTGCTGAGATAACCTCTAGTTCATTATCACTATTCATTCCCTCGATAATTGCGCGACGGTTTTGTAGATCACTCATTACATCGCCCATTTTATCATTAGGAACTAAAACTTCTACACTATAGATAGGCTCCATAATTTTTGGACCTGCCTTTCTGAAGGCCTCTTTAAAGGCGTTGCGGGCAGCCAACTTAAATGAGATCTCATTTGAGTCTACTGGGTGCATTTTTCCATCATAAAGATAGACTGTTATATCGCGTGCATAAGAGCCTGTTAGTGGACCATTCTCCATCTTCTCCATAACTCCTTTCAGCACTGCTGGGAAGAATCGTGCGTCAATTGCACCACCCACAATACAGTTGTTAAAGACGAGTTTACCACCCCACTCTAACTCTACAGTTTCAGTGCCGCGCACATTAAACACCACCTCTTTGCCCTCAATTTTAAATCTATTTTGAGGTTGAGCACCCTCAATAAATGGCTCTATTAAGATATGAACTTCACCAAACTGACCTGCACCACCAGACTGTTTTTTGTGTCGGTAGTCGGCAGTAGCTGTTTTAGTGATAGTCTCTCTATATGGTATTCTAGGTGCAAAATACTCAACTTCTATTTTGTTGTTGTGCTCTAGTGACCATTTTAATATATTCAAATGGTGCTCGCCCTGGCCATAAAGAATTGTCTGTTTTAACTCTTTTGAATACTCAACTACAATTGTTGGATCTTCAAAATGAGCACGTGCTAATACCTCGCCAAGTTTTTCATCATCAGCACTCTTTAACGCCTTAACTGCTGTACGGTAACGATGTTCAGGGAATTTCATCCTCTCAATTTGCCAATTTACCGACGACTCAGCTAGTGTATGATTTGTTTTTACGCTTTTTAGCTTCACTGTACAGCCTAAATCTCCTGCACAAAGTTCACTCACTTTGATACGATTTTTTCCTGCTACAGCAAATATTTGTGATATCTTCTCTTTACTTGAATTAAAGGTGTTGATAAGCTCCATTCCCTCTTTTAACACCCCAGAGACAACTCTAAAATATGAAACCTCACCAAGATGTGGCTCAACTGACGAACGATATATAAACAGTGCTGTTGGCGCGTCAACATCTGGTGCAATCTCTTCAGCCTCAGTTGTTATAAAGTTAGGGGCTTTAATTGGACCTGGTGCAACATAGGTTAAGAACTCAAGAATACGCTTAACACCAATATCTTTCTTAGCTGATGCACACATAACAGGAATAACATCACGATTTGCAATACCCAATTTCAAGCCACCGCGAATTTCGTCTTGTGTTAAGTTGCCTTTTTCAAAGTAGAGCTCCATTAGGTTCTCGTCATTCTCTGCTGCTGCCTCTACAAGCTCATTATGAAGCTGATTAGCTCTCTCTAGCTCATCGGCAGGAATATCCATTTCAGTTCTTATTCCTGTATCGCCCTCAAATTTATAACACTTCATCAACAGAACGTCAATAAAAGTATCAAATCCATCACCTGCATTTAAAGGGTATTGAACAAGCGCAACAGGTACTTTTGAATTGCTTTTTAACGACTCAAGAGCCATTTCCCACGATGCCTTCTCGTTGTCAAGCTGATTTATCACTGCAACTATTGGCTTTTCGTATTTTCTTGCATATCGCGCCTGAATCTCGGTGCCAGCCTCAAATCCATTAACTGCATTAATCAACATAACTCCAACATCGGCAACCTTAAAGGCCGAAAACAAACCACCGCAAAAGTCATCCGAACCAGGAGTATCAATAATATTCAATTTCAACCCATTAAACTCCGTAAAAAGCTGCGTAGGCTGAATAGATCTCTTATATATATGCTCTACCTCCGTAAAATCTGACAAAGTATTGTCATTTTCAATCGTACCTCTTCGGTCGATAACTTTTCCCTCATAGGCCATTGCTTCGGCCATAATCGTTTTGCCAGAGCCTGAAGCACCTAGTAAAACCACATTCTTAATTTCGTTTGGAAGATATTTTTTCATATTATTATAGATTATAAATGATTAATCGCGTTTAATATTACAATATGGTATTCAATACTAAATTAACGACATAATAATAGTAATTTTATTTTGAAAAACAAAATATATAAGCAATAAAATTTTACATAAAACTGTTAAAACTCGAATTTCCAATAAGTTACACAAAAATATTTTTTTTGCAAAACATTAATAAAACCGCAATTTTAGCAATAATTTGATTAATCATTATCGGCGTTATCGACACTAATAATTATCGAGTTAATCAATAATATAGCGATAGCGCACAGTGTATTTAAACTCCAAAGCAGTAAGCACAAACGAATATTGAGACGTGGTAGATGTCTCTATATAATTAAGCTCTATCCTAAAATACCTCCAAGAAGCACCAAAACGACCTAGTCTTTTACCAAGTAGCGCACGTGCAACCTTATACCAATTAACACAATCGTTAGAGCAATAAACTATTATCTCTATAATTGAATTCTTTGAGGCTTTGAATATTGGTGATAGGTACTCTATCTTTGTAAGGGCACTACTATTAAAGCATATCGCATTGGTAATTAGAGATGGTGCTAGAGGTGATGATTGATCCTCTCTGCTTGCAAGATTTAAAATACCAGTAGGTATTACTAGCTGTGTATACGATAGCCTTTTGCCGCTGATTGTTCGGCTATACCACGCTCCACTACTTATTGAATAGACATATCCGTAGTCATAATCTTCATTATAGAGCATAATCTCTTCATGCCAACTAATAGAGTAAA
>JAWXTQ010000029.1:0-18016 GCA_044433405.1 Rikenellaceae bacterium | reverse complement strand
AAAAATTATCTGCGACAACAATGGCGCAGAGCTAGTAGTTGAAATTGGAACATCTCTACTAGAGTTAGTGGAGAAATTTGGAATCAAACAATCAACACCAACCATTGCAGCCTATGTAAATAATAGGGTTCGCGATTTGAACTACGAAGTTTACGAAAACAAGAGTGTTCTTTTTATCGACTCTCGTCACTTTGAGGGGGCAAGGGTGTATAACCGCACTCAAAGATTTATGCTACAAAGAGTGACCGAAGATTTGTTTGGTAGTGGCAAAACAAGAGTGCTACACAAGCTCCACAACGACATATATTTTGAGATAGATGGTGTTGAGAACAGCACGCAAAACTGCGAAAAAATATTAAAAGGATTAGAGGAGCTATCTGGCAAAAACATCACAATCACGCGCGATAGAATATATCACCAAGAGGCAGCCGAGATATACCAATCGCTAGGAATGAGTGACAAATGTCGACAATTAAACTCAAGCCCTAGTCTCTACGTAACAATGAACTCATTAGAGCAAAGCAAAGGCTATTTCTATGGTGTAGTTGCTCCATCAACTGGCTATATAAAGGGTTTTGATATCCACCCTCTTTATAAAGGATTCAAGCTATCATTACTAGATGAGGAGCAGGGCACATCTAACGCTCCTAGCCTAGTTCATCAAAACATGTTTGAGGTGCTTACCTCTCACAACCAACTACTAGATGTGCTAGGAGTTAGCGATATAGGAGCACTAAATATTAAAGTCAACGACAAACAGTGCGGAGAGCTAATAAAAATAGGTGAAGCCTTTCAAGAGCGAAATTTTGCCTCACTTGCTAGCCAAGTTTACGACAAGTGCAAAAAGGGAGTAAAGTTGGTCTTAATATCAGGCCCATCATCTAGCGGCAAGACAACATTTAGCAATCGTCTAAATATCCAACTTCGCATTTACGGCCTTAAACCTATAATTTTGTCGATGGACAACTATTTTGTAGATAGAGAGTTTACGCCTAAAGACGAAAAGGGTAATTACGACTTCGAGAAACCCGAAGCCGTAGATATCGAGCTATTTAACTCACATCTTTCGCGCCTCATTGCTGGCGAAAGAGTTGAGATGCCTCGCTATGACTTCACCTCTGGCGTAAAAATGTGGAATTGTGAAGATAGTTGCACTTTAGGGGAGAACAACATTTTAATTATCGAGGGCATACACGCTCTAAACCCGATTATGACAAAGGAGGTTGCAGAGAGTAGCAAATTTAAAATTTTCGTATCTCCATTAACTTCAATCTCTCTTGACAATTTCAGCAGAGTTGACATGGCCGATTTGAGGTTAATTAGAAGAATTGTTCGCGACTCTAGCTATCGTAGCCACACTGCTATGCAGACTATTAAACGTTGGGGAAGCGTTCGTCGTGGCGAACAAAACTACATTTTTCCCTATCTTAAAGATGCCGATGCCGTCTTTAATACGTTTTTATTTTTCGAATTATCTGTATTAAAACGTTATATTGAGCCACTTCTAAAAAATGTGCCCGACATTTACGAAGAATTTTCACAAGCCGATAGACTGCTCGATATATTGAGCTATTTCGTTGCTACAGAGGACAAATACATCCTTCCAACATCAATTATCAGAGAGTTTATAGGAGGTAGTAGTTTTAAATATTGAAAAAAATCCTAAAAAAACCAGAAAAAAAGAATAATGGTAGAAAAAAACTACTATATCTGCAAAGTCAAGTAACCTTGATAAAAAATAGAACCTTTTTTTTACAAACCTAATATTTACTGATATGAAAAGAAGTTTACTAAAACCATTACTTTTAGTCTCTATGTTTTCATTTGCATTTTTTGCATGTAACTCTGAAGCGGACATAGATGATTTAACCGAAGAACAACAAGATGCACTAGGCGACGCTGCTGACAGCGCAGGAGTTGATCTTGAAGAGGCTCTTCTTACTCCAGATGAGCAAAAAGCAAAAATGGAAACCATTGCACTTAAAATGTTAAGCTATGTTACAGTTAGCGATTTTCAAACAACTGCTGATGCACTCGACGAGCTAGGTGAGTTGCTTGAGGATAGCGATGTTCCTGATGAGTTAGTGGATCAAATGGATTTATTCATTGATGCTCTTGATATTAATGGAATTGATGATGTTAGCGATTACGCTTCACCAACAAATGACATCTATTTTGACTACTCTGACTACTATGGAACTTACACATTCAACAGAACTACTGAGGCTTGGGTTCGCAGCACAAACTCTTCTGAACTTAAGTTTGTTGTTCCTAGCAGCGACGGTGGCAACCACACTCTATCAATCAAATGTAGTGGTTCTCTATCTGTTGCAAATGGTAGAAACGGCGAGGTTCCTAGCAGCATAACTGCATCATTTACAACCAACAATGGTGACAAACTATTTGATCTTCAAACTAGCATTAGCGAAGTTGACTACGACAACAACAAGCTAAGTTCTACAGTTTCATTAGAGTATCTTTCTTACTCTTTCTCTGTAGAAGAGAGCCTTGATGGAACATCTGGTAGCGTTACTACAATCATGAAAAAAGGTGATGTAATGTTGCTTACTGCAACTGCCGAAGTTAGTAGCATTGATGCAGACTATGAAGAGATTCCTGGAAAAATCTCCGCTTCTGTAAATGTTCTAGACTCACTATTTATGGTAGGTCAAATCTCTAACATGAAAACATTTATCAACAAGCTTGATTATATCGAGGATTCAAATCCTTACCAATATCAAAACAAGACTTACGGATATCCTGAATCTTATTACGAAGAGTCTGCTGAGGCATACAACACTTACATTACAGCATCATGGAACTACGACAACTCAACTCTTGCACTTGGCACTATTGAGTTTGACTATGAGTACAACACATATAGCTGGACTAGTGGAAGTACTGTTTACACCGAAACAGAAGGTCGTATTCTTCCAATATTGGTGTTCGCAATTGACGATTCAAGATATGACTTTGAAGAGTACTTCACTGAATCTGCATTCTCAGGCACTATCGACAAAGCTGAGAGCTTAGCTGACGAATTTGAAGTAATGTTTGACTTTAATTGGTAGAATCAAACTTACACTCCTAGCGATTTTCAAGCAGAGATAAATCACTGCAACAGAATAAGGTAGTGTAAAAGCATAAACATCTAAGAGGCTGCCACGAAATAGAATATTTTGTGACAGCCTCTTTTTTTCAACCTTACTATATATTTTTCAATAGTGCATAGAGCCTACATTTTACTCATCTTCTTAACATCTTCTTTCTCTTTGCATGCGCAAAATAAAGATTCTATCTCTAATGAGATAGAGCTAAAAGATATTGTAATAAACTCTAACGTATCACCTCTCAAGACCATTGGCACACAACAATTTGAGTTAAGTTTCGAGGAGCTTGACCAACTACCTCAATTTATGGGAACAGTAGATGCAATACGCACGCTACAACTTCTTCCTGGGGTTCAAACCACTGGCGACATCGCCTCTGGACTCTACATACAGGGCAGCGAACCTGCACACAATCTATTTTTGATAGATGGCGCACCTATATACGTACCTATTCACCTACTTGGCTTTTTCCCTGTTCTCAATAGCGACCACATGGAGAGCATAACACTCGACAAAGGATACATCTCACCTAGCTATTCTGGACGATTATCATCGGTTGTCAACACAACTAGCCGAAATGATATACCCGAAAAAATATCCTTATCAGGCGACATCACGCTTCTTTCAACATCTTTAACGCTCAACACACCAACATGGGATAGTGGAAATCTTATAATATCTGGTCGATTTTCATATCTAAACCCCATTCTTAAGGCGGTAGAAAAGGTTATATCTACCGAATTTCCAATACGCTACGGCATGAATGACATTAACTTTACGTGGAACCAAAAGATTGGAGCAAAAGATATAATATCTCTTAGTGGCTACTACGGAAGAGACAACATCTATATTGACTACGAGGAGTATTCAATAACTGGTGAAAATCAATGGAGTAATAGCGCAGTATCAGCCTCATGGAGACACATATTCTCTGAAAATTCTGAACTAAACACCACTATATACAACACTACATACAGCGACTTAACAACCTTGGATCAAGATGTAATAAGTTTTGACCTAGTCTCTTCACTAAACGATTTTGGGGGAAAGATAGAGCAGAAATTCACTCTTGGCAACTCCGCTAAGATTAACTTTGGCGCAACAACTGCATACCGCACATTTTCACCTCAGCAAGCTCTACTATATGGATTATCGGATGTGTTTTCGCAAGAATCTAGCGACAAACTCTACAACATGGAGTATGGCGTGTATGGAGAGGCTTTCGTTGGGTTATCTCCAAAAACCCAGCTCACTCTAGGGGCTCGATATTCAGGAGTTGCATCTCAAAGCTCTGGAATAGAACCACGAGCAAAGATAACATATAATCCTAACGACCAACTATCACTATCAACATCATACACAAGGCAGTATCAATATATAAATCAGGTAGTAGTGTCGAATACTGGCATCCCTACAAACTACTTTGTTGGAACAAGCGAACTATCACCTGCTCAAAGATCTGACAACTACTCAATAGATGTGAGTTACAAAGCACCTAGCCACACATGGGGGATATCTGCGCTACTTTATTATCGTGATTTGAAAAACCAGTACGAAAACACATCGCAGCTAGTAACGCTCATAGTAGAGGATAAATCTATCTACTCGCGATTTGAGATTGGCAGCGGATACACTTACGGCTCGGAATATATGCTAAACTACAATTTTGGCCGACTCAAAGGGTGGGTATCATACACTCTTTCGTGGGCTTTAAGAGATTTTGAAAATATAAACAACGGCGAGACTTTCTACGCTAGCAACGATAGACGACACGACCTATCGGTTGTTGGGTTTTATCAATTCAACAACGATTGGACTCTCTCTAGTAACTTCATATTTGCCTCTGGCAATCCGATAACTCTTTCAAAAGGAATTTACACTGTTGCTGAACAATACCTATCATACTACAGCGAGAAAAATGCTGCACGTATGCCAAACTATCAACGACTCGACATTACAGCAAGTCATAAACTCAAAATTAGATGGTTAAAATCGGCAACTCTCAACTTCTCCGTTTACAATATCTACGCCTACCAAAATACATTCTTCTACTTCACTAAGGTGACTACAGATATCGAAAACGACCAAATGGAGCTATACCTAAAGGGCAACACACTATTCACAATAATTCCCTCTATCGGATTATCATTTAAGTTTTAAGACACATGAAAGCAATATATATTATAATTACAGTAGCACTGCTAGCCCCACTAACATGGAGTTGCCAACCTGAGATTACAACTCTACCTGAATTTGAGGCTATGATTGTTGTCGATGGCTCGATTGAAGATGGACAAGTCGCAACAGTGATTCTAACACAGGTAATACCCTCAGAAAGCACACTTGACTCTACACTACTATCTCAAATACCTATACGCTGGGGCAAGATAACACTCACTTGTGAAGATGAGGAGGAGATTATGGTTGGGGGTAGAGATACTTCGTATCTATTTCAGTTTTACTACCGCAGTCTCCACCTAAAAGGAGAGGCAGGCAAAACATACTCTATAAAAGTTGAATACAACGAAGTGGTAGCAACAGCAACTACAACAATTCCTGAACCAGTCGACCTAATAGAGATTAGAGCCGAGAAGGTAACAGATAGCGACTCAAGCTATGTAATCATGGCTAAACTAAACGAACCATCTCAAGAGGGCAACCACTATCTAGTTTCTACAAAAATAGAGGGTATAGACTACATCTACAAACCAACATTGATGGGCGTATGGAGCGACACAAGAATCAACCAAATGGATAACGAAATACCAATCTACAGAGCGTTGTCAATAAGCCAAACAGGCAAAGAGTTTGGCGTATTCTACACTAGCGGAGATATAGTGTGGGTAAAGATATCCCATATCGACGAAATATCATACAATTATTGGCTATCCCAACAAGAGCTCTTCATTAACAACAGCAACCCAATATATCCAGTAACCGAAAACGCCCAAACTAACATAGAGGGAGGTCTCGGATGCTGGAGCGGACTAGGTAGCGTAATATATAAGATTGAAATACCCTAACTATAAGAATTATATTGCGTGGGTGTGGTTAGTGGCTATTTAAAGCAACTTTCACCACACTAGCTAAACCAAAACTAACGAGCACTCAAATCCGAATCTTTAAGCCCTAAGAAATACAATATTCCATCTAGACCAATTGTTGATATGCTTTGACGAGCAGATTCTCTCACTTTTGGCTTAGCATGAAATGCTATTCCTAAACCTGCTGTAGTTAGCATAGGCAAGTCGTTAGCTCCGTCACCTACAGCCACTACTTGCGCTATATCTATGCGTTCTACTTGTGCCATGACTTTTAGCAGCTCGGCCTTACGTTTTCCATCAATTATATCTCCCATGTGCTTACCAGTTAGAAGTCCATCTTCTATCTCTAGCTCGTTAGCATACATATAGTCGAAGCCATATCTTTGCTGCAGGAAACGACCAAAGAATGTAAATCCACCCGATAGGATTGCAGTTTTAAACCCTACGCGTTTAAGCACAAACATCAACCTATCTAACCCCTCGGTAATCGGGAGGTTACGCGCAATATCGTGCATTACGTTCACATCTAACCCTTTAAGCATCTCTACTCTGCGGATAAAGCTCTCTTCAAAATCAATCTCTCCACGCATTGCAGATTCAGTAATTGCCTTAACAGCTGCTCCAACACCCGCTCTTTCGGCTAGTTCGTCTATTACTTCAGTCTCTATTAGGGTAGAGTCCATATCAAAGCATATCAAGCGACGTGTACGTCGGAACATATCGTCAAGTTGCAGAGATATATCTATCCCTAGATTGTTTGATAGCTCCATAAACTCACGTTGCATCTCAACTTTATCCTTTGGATTACCACGAACAGAAAGCTCAATACACGATTTTGGAGCTCTTCTTTCGTGGTCAAGAGGGATACGTCCAGTTAGACGGCGAATAGAGTCGATATTTAAATCTTGTCGTGCAACAATTTGAGACACTGCACTAATTTGTTCTGCCGATATTTGACGACCTAGAAGCATTATGATGTATCGGTTTTTACCTTGCATTGAAACCCATCTCTCATACTCTTGCTCACTAACGGGAGTAAATTTCACAGTCACCCCCAACTCGTATGCTTTAAAGAGCAAATCTTTCATTATGTCACCAGCTTTGTCAGAGGTGGTTTTAAAAAGTATACCTAAAGCCAATGATTGATGAATATTAGCTTGACCAATATCTAGAATAAAGGCTTGATATGATGCTAGTATCTCGGTTAGAGCTGATGTAACGCCAACTCTGTCCTCTCCTGAGATATTAATCTGGATGATTTCGATATTATTTGACATATATTTTGTATTTTATAGGTTATATATTCTATACTCTTTAGGATATAAATTGTTTGTTCTAGCTCCAATACGCTTAATGTAGCCCAATGGGGTATTCTTGTAGCAAACAAGATTAATACCCTCCTTAAACGGAGCAGCATCGAGTGAATTCTTACGAAGAAACTCTAAGGCATCCTCTCTTCCCACCTCAACACTATTGCATAAATCTCTATTTTGCAGTATAGAGGTCGCTAATGTGTGTGAGGGCTTAAATTTATTTCCAAAAAACTCTCCCATCTCTACTCCAAAATAGATAATATTCAATCCTTTATCTAAGGCAGTCACCACTTGAAGCATCTCTTTACTAGCGGCAAAGATAGCACCATTTCGTGTGACTATCTCTAGTGGCAACGATTGGTTGTCTAACCATTTCGAAGCGGTAGCAATCTGCTCCTTGCTTAGCTTCTCACCCTCTCCACTTGCTTTATCTTTACGACGTTGAGTTTTTTTAGCTCTACTGGCCACCTCGCCATCTTTTTTTATGCGCATTGCTGCAATAAAGAACCCTTCACCCTTAGTTTTGTGAGGTAAAAATCTATAACAATCAATATTCGATGCACTAGTAAGAGTAATTCCCCAGTGTGCAACAATCTCTAATTGAATATTTTCAATCTCGTAGTTATCTGATATCCAATCTATCAACTGCTCATTCTCAGCCCGATTAAAAGTGCATGTCGAGTAGACTAAAACACCTCCATCCTTTATAGACTCAATAGCATTTGCCACAATCCGACGTGAACGCATAGCACAAAGCTCAACATTCTCTTTACTCCACTGTGCACGCGATTTCTTATCTTTTCTAAACATCCCCTCGCCAGAGCATGGTGTATCTACAACCACTATATCAAACATGTTTGCGCTCTTTGAGAAGGCATCAGAGTCGGAGTTTGAAACAATAACATTTCCAACCCCCCATTTAATTATATTCTCTTTAAGTATCTTGGCGCGCGATTTGATAGCTTCATTTGCCACTAAAACACCTCTCTCTTTTAACATAGAGCTGATTAGTGTAGACTTACCACCTGGTGCAGCACACATATCTAAGGCTGTAATATCCTCTTCGCTCTCGCTTAATACCTTTTTTAATACCACCTCTAAAAACATTGAGCTAGCCTCTTGCGAATAGTAAACACCTCCATGAAATAGTGGGTCAAGAGTGTAAACTGCACGCTGAGGTAGGTAATACCCCTCACTACTCCATCCTACACGCTCCCCAGAGGGTTCATCAGCCATCTTATGGGGATTATAACGTATTGAGATTACAGGTTCACTATCTAGAGCTTTGAGTAACTCTTCCGCCTCGGTTTGTTCAAAAATAGAGTTAATATTATTTATAAAATCACTTGGTAACCTCTCCATCTAATGTTTGTCTAAATAGGGTGATAACTTCTCAACTATTGCGTCGATAATTGTGGGCTCGATAACAAAATCATCTTTGTCTACATCAATCACAATCACCTCACCTTGATAGATATTATCAATCCAGTTATTGTAAAGTTTGTTTAATCTGTTAATATAGGAGGGTTCGATATTCATTTCATAGTCGCGCCCTCGCTTATAAATCTGGCTAAGTATAGTTTCGTTGCTTGCCTTTAAATATATTATTACGTCAGGAGTGGGTATTTGCGCAACAATTAGCTTGAAGATATTCATGTAAGTGTTGTAGTCGCGCGTTGCAATAAGCCCCATTTGGTGAAGATTCTCCACAAATATATACGCCTCCTCATATATTGTTCTATCTTGAATGATACTGGTTGTTCTACGCTCTATCTCTCGTAGTTGTTCGCTTTTCTTACCAAGAAATGCCATCTGTAAATGAAATGCCCAACGATGCATATCTTTATAAAAATCGTCAATATAAGGGTTGTTGACATCCTCAAAAAAGGGCATTAAACCCAATCTCTTAGAGAGAATCTCAACTAATGTAGTTTTTCCACTACCTATATTTCCCGATACTGCTATATACATTTTAGTAGCTTTACATTATGCTTAAAAGCGAATCAATATATTTTCTATCATTAGATAGTCGAGGTATTTTATTTTGTCCTCCAAGTTTTCCTCTGCTTTTCATCCAGTTATAAAAGGTGTTGCGCCCTGCAATCAACACTTTTGGAGTGTCAAGTGCACCACCAACTCTTTTAGCCCTATAGTCGGAGTTTAACCTCATTAGAGTGTCGTCTAAAACAGATATAAATCTATCAACCGAGCTAGGCATGTTGTTAAATTCAAAAATCCACTCATGTCCAGCCTTTCTGTGCGATTGCATAAATATTGGGGCAGCAGTGTAATCTTTCACCGATGCACTTGTTATATTGCACGCACTCATAATCGCCTCTTCAGCATTATCAACTATTAGCTCCTCACCCACTACGTTGATATAGTGTTTTGTGCGACCACTTATTTTTATGCGATATGGATCTGTAGAGGTAAAAGTGACAGTATCGCCAATCATATAGCGATACAATCCTCCTGAAGTTGAGATAATTATTGCATAGTTCTTGCCAACTTCAACCCCCTCTAATGGCACGACTTTCTGCTGAGGAGTTTGCTCCATAAACTCATAATACATTTGGTAATCTAACATCAACAACATATCATCTCGACTAGGATCGTCACCAATAGCAAAGAAACCCTCAGAAGCATTATAAGTCTCCATATATTTCATATCTGAAGATGGAAACAACCTATTAAACTCATCTTTGTAAGGCGAAAATTTGATACCTCCATGGGCAAAGAAGTCGATATTTGGCCACACTTCACACATGTTTTTCTTGCCAGTATAATCGAGTATAAGGTTCATCAGAACCATATACCACGATGGAACTCCAGCAAATGAGGTTATATTTTGGTTTTCTGATATTTTTGCAATTTTTGAGATTTTCTCTTCGAAGTTAGCATCTAGAGTGATAGCCTTACTTGGAAATCGGATAATTTCAAATAGAGATGGAGTGTTTTCGATTAATATACCTGATAAATCCCCTACCTTGCCGCCACCACTATTTGGGCTAAACGAAAGCGAACCACCGAGCGTAAGAGATTTTCCAAAGAATGCACCTCCAGTAGGATAAAGCGCGTTGTAGGTTGCTACAACATCGTTGAATCCTTTAAAATGGATATTCTTCATCGACTCATAGGTGGTTGGAATAAATTTACTTGCAGCGTTAGTTGTTCCAGAGCTCTTAGCGTACCAATCAGGACGACTAGGACATAGCCTCTGCCAATCACCATTCATCACCGATTCAATCTCAGTGACAAAATCTTCATAGGTCACAATAGGAACTCTACTAGCATACTCCTCATAACTACTCGATGCTTTTATGCCTCTCTCTTTTAAGTATGAGGTTTGCTCACAGCACTGCAATAGCTGCTTTAGCTGCATATCAACACATTCCAGTGGATTTCTTTTAAAAAAATCTATCTCCGTGCGCCTTTTGTTGTAATAAATACCTACTAACTTGTTTATAATTGACATAAAATATGTTGTTTTTGTTTTACTAGAACAAAATTACTGGGTTAAAGATAATAAAAATATATTAATATTTAACCATAATTAATGTTTTTCTGTTCGTGCAAGTGTAGCAACACTTATCCTGCACCCCTCACAACTATCTATTATTAAAGCTATTAAAGATTTTATCGTAGAGCCCGTCGTGAGAACATCATCAACAATTAATATGTGTCTGTTATCAAGTTTTGAGCCATCTATCACTCTAAAGATGCCATCAGTATTGAAAATCCTCTCTTTTCTGCTCTCTAGGCTAGTTTGGCTTTTGGTATTTACGATACGTTTTACACATTCCAGCTCACAATCACACCCTAGCACCTCGGCCATAGCTTTTGCAATATAATCGCTCTGATTGTACCCACGCCAGTAGTATCTAAATTTATGCAAAGGAACAGGTATCACAACATCTACATCCTCAGGCAGCGAACCTTTCTCAACCAATTCTGTTGCAAAAGCTCTACCCAGATGGCTTGCGATGTGTTTCTGTCCTCTATACTTAATAGCAAAGATGAGCTTTGTAAACCCATCTTTGCCTTTATAATAACAATACGAACCCGCCCACACCACAGGGTGAAAGGAGTCTAACATCAAAAATGCATAATTATCTCTCTTACAAGAGTCATAGGTATAGGGCAAATCAAACCTGCAATCTACGCAAATCGCACCCTCTTTCTCAGATAGTGGCCTACCACAACTAGGACATGTAGGCGCAACGACTAGCTCTATTAACGATTTAAGGATTTGCCTCAACATAATTATGCAGCTATTAACAATAAACCTCTATATTAAAAATTGAAACAGATTAGGGCTATCATTTATGTAGTCATAAATAAAGCCATATTGCTCCATACGTTTAATTAATGGTTCAAAATCTTCTCTGTTTTGAAGCTCAATGCCTATCAATGCTGGGCCTTGCTCTTTATTTGTCTTTTTAGAGTATGAGAAGTGAGTGATGTCGTCATTCTCTCCCAACACTTGTTGAACAAAGCTAAGCAGTGCTCCTGAGCGTTGTGGGAAGCGAATAATAAAGTAGTGTTTCAACCCCTCAAATAGTAGCGAACGTTCGCGAATCTCCTCTGTACGAGTGATATCATTATTGCTTCCACTAACAACACACACTACGTTTTTACCCTTGATTTCATCAGCATAACTGTCGAGTGCAGCCATTGATAGCGCACCTGCTGGCTCACAAACTATTGCGCTTTTGTTATAAAGCTCTAAAATAGTTGTACACACTTTACCCTCATCAATAGGGATAACTTTGTTTAATGTTTTCTTACAAATTTCGTAGGTGTAACTACCTACCTGTTTTACCGCAGCACCATCTACAAATTTATCAATTTCATCAAGCTTAACGAGCTCTCCCTTATCGAGCGATGCTTTCATTGAGGCAGCACCCAGAGGCTCAACTCCGATGATTTTGGTGTCAGGTGAAATTTGAGAAATGTATGCACTAAGACCAGCAGCTAATCCACCGCCACCTATAGGCACAAATATATAATCAATATGGTGCATGCTCTGTTGCAAAAGCTCTGCACCTATTGTAGCTTGACCTTCGATAGTTTTTGGATCGTCAAATGGGTGTATAAAACACATTCCATTCTCCTTGCAAAATTTGAGAGCTTCATCTGAAGAGGCATCAAAAGTATCCCCTACAAGCACAATCTCAACATTCTCGCGTCCAAACATTCTTACCTGCTCTATTTTCTGTTTTGGGGTAGTTGTTGGCATATAAACCACACCTTTAATACCCAATTTCTGACAAGAATAGGCAAAACCTTGAGCATGATTCCCTGCGCTTGCGCAAACTACACCCTTTTGGTGTTGCTCAGGCGTTAACGAACGAATCTTGTTGTACGCACCCCTGATTTTGTAGGAGCGTACTACCTGTAAATCCTCTCTTTTTAACATAATATTAGCGTGGTAACGCTCCGATAGATATATGTTTTCGATTAGAGGTGTATCGTTGATTACTTCGTTTAAGATGTGCTTGGCCGCAGCTACATCTTGTAGTTTTGGAAAATAGGCCATGGGTAAAATCATCTAAGGTTAATAAATAATATATTCAAATAGTGAATATAAAAGATTGAATATAGGCTATCCCTCTTTGGAGATAGCCTATATTCAGCTCTTTAGTTAATCTTTGTGGGATTATTTGTTTCTCTCTGGACGAAGACTACGAACAGTCTCACCAGCTCTCCACATTTCGCTTTCGCGAAGTTCTGTTAATTCAGCTTCTAGCTTAACACGGTAATCGTCTTGACTATTAGAATCAATAGAGCGTTGAGCTTCGTTACCACAAGCAACCTCTGAGTAAAGTTCTTGGAACACTGGAGCTGTTGCATCTCTAAATTTTTTCCACCAATCTAATGCACCACGTTGTGCAGTAGTTGAACAGTTAGCATACATCCAATCCATACCGTTCTCTGCAACTAGAGGCATCAAACTTTGAGTTAACTCTTCAACTGTCTCATTGAAAGCCTCTGATGGAGTGTGACCATTGTCACGAAGAACTTGATACTGAGCAGCAAAAATACCTTGGATTGCACCCATTAAAGTACCTCTCTCACCAGTTAAGTCAGAGTAAACCTCACGCTTGAAGTTAGTTTCGAATAGATAACCTGAACCAACGCCAATACCTAAAGCGATAACTCTATCGTAAGCTCTACCTGTTGCATCTTGGTGAATTGCGTAGCTAGAGTTAAGACCTTTGCCCTCTAAGAATAGACGACGAAGTGAAGTACCTGAACCTTTAGGAGCGACTAATATTACGTCAACATCAGCTGGAGGAATAATTCCTGTGCGCTCTTTGTATGTTACGCCAAATCCGTGTGAAAAGTATAATGCTTTTCCAGGAGTTAAGTGTTTTTGGATTGTAGGCCAAACAGTTATCTGTCCTGCATCTGAAAGAAGATATTGAATGATAGTTGCTTTTTCGCAAGCCTCTTCGATTTCAAATAGAGTTTCACCAGCTACCCAACCATCTTGGATTGCTTTATCCCATGTTTTTGAATCTTTACGTTGACCAATAATTACATTGAAGCCATTGTCTTTAAGGTTAAGTGCTTGACCTGGGCCTTGTACACCATAACCAATAATCGCAATAGTTTCGTCTTTTAAAGTTTCTAATGCTTTAGAAAGCGGAAATTCCGCACGTGTAACAACATTTTCTACTGTTCCACCAAAATTTAATTGTGCCATTTTAATATAAATAATTTGTATTTTGTTTTTAAAATTTAATGTTTTCTCTATGTATAATAACGCTACCTGAACTAGAGTATTGCAAAAGCAAGTTTTTATCTTGCAGAGTTTGCTTGAACTTCTCAATATCATCACGACTACCAGTCTGCTCAACTACCACATAGTCACTACCAAACTCAATAACCCTTGCACTTTGATTGCGGGTGATTAGCTCGTTTGCAGACTCATTCTCAAACACCCCTTTTGATATTTTGTAGAGAGCAACCTCTTGAGTAATCAACTCTGCCGAGGTGTAATATTTAACATCTAACACCTCTACAATCTTAGCTATGTGTTTCACCACCTTCTCGATAGTGTCATGCGAGGTTATTGCAGTGATGACAAACATACTGATTCCTTTTATAGATGACTCTGCTACGCGCAAACTCTCAATATTGATTTTTCGTCGCAGGTAGGTTGCTGTGATGCGGTTAAGCACACCAACCTGATTTTCAGTAAAGGCTGTAACTATATACTCTTTTTTATCCATTTTATTAGCTCTATTATTCGTTACAAATTTGAGATGATATTGATTCGCCTGCTGGAACCATCGGAAATACATTCTCCTCTCTATCGACAATTACCTCTAGCAAATATGCTCCTTTGTGAGCTAGCATCTCGTTAACTGCCTCTTCGAGTTTTTCAACAGTGGTTACTTTGGTCGATTTTATGCCATATGCCGACGCAATAATTGTAAAATCAGGATTTTGAAGCTCTGTAAACGAGTAACGTTTATCAAAAAACAGTTGCTGCCATTGGCGCACCATTCCCAGATAACTATTATTCAAAATCACAACCTTAACATCAATACTGTTTTGTGCTATAGTGCCTAGCTCCTGCATAGTCATTTGAAAACCACCATCACCTAGTATTGCTACAACTTGTTTGTTTTCAACACCTAGCTTTGCTCCCATTGCTGCTGGCAAACCATAACCCATTGTACCTAACCCCCCAGAGGTTATAAAGCTACGTGGAGAATTGAATTTTGAGTAGCGTGCTGCGTAGATTTGTTGCTGACCTACATCGGTAACAACCACAATATCACCAGCTCCTGCTTGGGTAATGGTGTCAATTGCACGTCCCATTTTGATGCTACCATCATTATCGTGTACTGTTCGCTTAACCACAAGGTCAAACTCTTTTTTGTAGTGTTTTTGAGCCTCAGACAACCACTCGTCATGTGATTTGGCCTCAATAAGTGGCTCTATAACAGTTGCAACCTCTTTAACATCACCCAGAATACCTAAGAAACACTTCACTACTTTACCTATCTCTACGGCATCAATGTCGATATGTATGATTTTAGCATTCGGAGCATAGCGTTTAACATCGCCAGTAACTCTATCACTAAATCTCATTCCCACAGCAATAATCAAATCGCTTTTTTGTGTCATGGCATTTGCTGCAACCGAACCGTGCATTCCAACCATGCCGATATATTGAGGGTGACTGGTAGGTATTACAGATAGTCCCATTATTGTTGAGGCTACTGGTGCTCCACACTTCTCAATAACACTTAGCATCTCACTAGAAGCGTTTGAGATTGAAACCCCTTGCCCTATTATGAATAGTGGCGATTTTGAGCTATTTATAAGCTCCGCAGCCTGCTCCACTTTAGAGATATCTATCTTTGGTGTAGGATTATATGAGCGCAAAGAACAACAGTTGCTATAGTGGTACTCTTCGAGCATTTGAGTTTGTGCATCTTTAGTAATCTCCAAAACTACAGGTCCTGGACGGCCACTTTGTGCAATATAGAACGCTTTTGAAAGCGCACCTGCAATCTCCGAAGCGTCAGTAACTTGGTAGTTCCATTTTGATATAGGCATTGTCATACTAATCATATCTGCCTCTTGAAAAGCGTCGCTTCCGAGCGCAGTAGATGCAACTTGCGCAGTAATACAAACTATTGGTGTTGAATCAACCATAGCATCTGCAATACCAGTAATAAAGTTTGTTGCTCCAGGACCAGAAGTTGCCATACAGACACCAACTTTACCAGTAGCGCGCGAATACCCTTGCGCTGCATGAACAGCTCCCTGCTCATGGCGTGTTAATATGTGATGCAGCCTATCTGTAAAACCATATAGCTTATCATATATCGGAATTATAGTTCCGCCTGGATAACCGAATACACAATCTATACCCTCTGCAACTAGAGAGTGCAATACCGCTTCAGCACCTGTTATATTATTTGCTCTAAACATATATTCTTCAATTATTTTCTACTCTACTACTACTTTACTTCCCTAATTGCACCCTTATCGGCCGAAAGCACCATCGAAGCATAAGCTCTAAGTGCTTTACTTACAACCCTGTCTCGTCCTTCAGGTTGGTAAGTGCAATTTGCAGCTCTTCTCTCAAGTTCTTTATCGTCAACCTCTAAAGATATCTCTCTATTAGGGATATCAATAACTATTTTATCTCCATCTTCAACCAATGCTATTACTCCGCCAGCCGCAGCCTCAGGAGATGCATGGCCTATTGACAATCCAGATGTTCCTCCTGAGAAACGTCCGTCAGTCAACAAAGCACACTCTTTATCTAGCTTAACACTCTTAAGATATGAGGTTGGATACAACATCTCTTGCATTCCTGGGCCGCCTTTAGGTCCTTCGTAACGAATTATAATAACATCGCCACTAACCACCTTGCCGCTCAATATGCCGTGACATGCTTGATCTTGCGAGTTGAACACTCGTGCCACACCTTCAAATTTAAGTATTGAGCTATCAACACCTGCCGTCTTTACAATTGCTCCATTTTTGGCAATATTACCGTAAAGAACCGCAAGACCTCCATCTTTCAAATAAGCATTCTCCAAACTTCTTATTGCTCCTGCTACTCGATCCATATCAAGAGCGTCATAATAAGTTGATTGGGATGCAAAAGTAAGGTTTTTTTCACCACATGGAGCAGACTTGTAGAAATTTAATACATTTTCGCTGCAAGATGTTGATAAAATATCATATTTTTCGATTGCTTGGGCTAAAGTTAGACCATCAACTCTCTTTACTGAACAATCTATAACTCCAGTTTTTGCAAGCTCATTCATGATTGCTAGTATTCCCCCTGCTCTGTGAATATCCTCCATGTGATAGTGTGAAGATGGAGCAACTTTAGACAATACTGCAACTTTGCGTGATAATGCATCTATATCTTTCATTGTAAAATCTACACCTGCCTCAGCTGCAATAGCAAGTAGATGAAGCACCGTATTTGTTGAACCGCCCATTGCAATATCTAGCGCCATAGCGTTTGTAAATACAGTTTTTGTAGCTATCGAACGAGGCAAGAGTGAGTCGTCACCATTCTCGTAGTAGTCGATAGTGTTTTTAACTATAAGTTTTGCAGCCTCATCAAACAAATCTGCACGGTTTGAGTGAGTTGCAACCAAAGTTCCATTACCTGCAAGGGCTAAACCTAAAGCCTCATTAAGCGAGTTCATAGAGTTAGCGGTAAACATTCCAGAACATGATCCACAAGTAGGGCAAGCGTTCTCCTCTACCTGTTGAAGATATTCATCGCTAATAGTGTCATCAGCACCCATAACCATTGCATCAACTAAGTCGAGCTTTCTATCGCCAACTTTACCTGCCTCCATTGGGCCTCCCGATACGAAGATGGTTGGAATATTCAATCTCATAGATGCCATAAGCATACCTGGAGTAACCTTATCGCAATTTGAGATACAAACCATTGCATCAACTTTATGAGCATTACACATATACTCTACTGAGTCGGCAATGATTTCGCGCGATGGTAATGAATACAACATTCCGTCGTGCCCCCTTGCAATAC
>JAWXTQ010000028.1:0-18066 GCA_044433405.1 Rikenellaceae bacterium | reverse complement strand
GTTGTTGTATTATTACCAGTATAAGTTTGAGATGTTGCTGAACGTTGACGAGCCGAGGCGCGCAAAAACGAGATTACAATCATAGCAATAACAAAAAACAACACACTCGCACCACCACTTTCTTCTTTTGAGGCAATTGCATCAGCACTATACTCACCAGAAGCAAATCCCATCAACAAGCTAGTTGCTTCATCTACGCCTTTATACATTTGAGAGTTCTGGAAATTAGGCAACATCACCTCACGCACAATTCGCGATGCAATAACATCAGGAATAGCCCCCTCTAAACCATAACCTACAGCGATAAATGTTTCGCCTTTAGCTGTACCAACCTTTGGTTTAACTAACACCAAAACTCCATTATCTTTTCCTTTGACACCTATACCCCATGCTTGGGCAAGCTCTGTTGCATAGGTAGAAATATCCATGCCACCTAGAGATTTCACACTCACCACTGCAATCTGAGTAGAGGTTGTATCACTAAAAGCTACAAGTTTTTTCTCTAGAGCATTTATCTGTTGTGATGTAAATATAGATGCAAAATCATTAACTAAACGTGGTGGACTAGATTGTTTTGGGAATTCCTGCGCATACCCTACAGCACTCACCATCATTAAGAACGATAGCGCAAGCCACTTTATAAAACTATTTACCATACGAAATTTCATCACTTAATTCGTTAACATCGTCACTCTGATAAGGGAAAAACTCTTTTAGTTTATCCCCCACATTTTCAATTGCTTTGCACAACCCTTGGCATATATCACCTTTTACAAACTCCTCTTTCATAATTGAGTATGTAGAGTCCCAGAAACTATCATCTACAAGTTCATTAATTCCCTTGTCACCAATAATAGCCACTTTTCTATCTTTATAAGCTAGGTATATCAACACGCCGTTACGAGCTGCTGTTTTTTGCATCTCTAAAAAGAAAAACGTCTCAACCGCTTTATCCAAAGGATTCTCTTTGCAATGCTTGTCAATATGCACCTTTATCTCAGCCGATGTGCCCTTTTCAGCAACACCAATAGCCGAAGTTACTAGCAATTCCTGCTCTTTTGTAAGTATCTTCATAATTTAAAACTCAACTACAGGAGCTTTTTCAGCACCCTTCTCTGACTCAAAATATGGTTTAGGTTCAAAACCACACATTGAGGCGATAATATTCTTAGGGAAGGTACGAACCAAGCTATTATAGCTTTTTACTGCTGCATTAAAGCGCGTACGTTCAGTAGATATTCTGTTTTCTGTACCCTCTAGCTGCGCTTGCAAATCCAAAAAGTTTTGATTAGCCTTTAAATCTGGATACTGCTCACTCACAACCATCAAACGCGAAAGAGCTGAAGACAACTCACCTTGAGCATTACTAAACTGTTTTAGCGACTCTTCACTCATGTTCTCTACATTGATAGATGTTTTAGTTGCATTCGCACGCGCCTGAGTTACTGCCTCTAGCGTCTCCGACTCATGCGATGCATACCCTTTAACACTATTTACTAAATTAGGTATTAAATCGCTACGACGTTGGTATTGATTCTCCACGTTACTCCACGAAGCCGAAACGCTCTCTTGCATCTCAACCATGCCATTGTAGCTACTCTTAAAAAACGAGTAGCATCCAATAGCTATCACTAAAAAAACACCTAAAATTATTAATCCTACCTTTTTCATATCGTTTTATATTTACTTAATGATAATCTCTTTGATTACTGGCCAACATGTGTGTTGTTGAGTAACCAATATTTTAACCACCTTGATTGTTTTGCCTCCAATGGTTGCATTTGCCTCGCCTAGCTCATCAAACTCTGCAACTTTCTCAAAGGTTTCACCATCGCTACTAACCATAAGATCTGCTTTTGTAATATAATCTTTTGAATCGCCTGTAATAACTTTAATCTCGTTAACATTGGTTGGCTCGCCTAAAATAAGTGTAAAATAGTGACCTTTACCAATTACTGAACCTCCCCAGAAGAAAGAGTTTGTCATGCCGTCAAATGCATACTCTGGATGATATGGATGATTCAGAGGTATATTAGTCTCAATTTGAGCATGTCTAACTAGAGCTGGTTTCTCTCTTTGAGGCTCAAATTCAGCCATATTGATAGCATCATCATCATAGTAGTTTATACCCATTTTCTCCATCACTGGATAGTATGCAGTGATTCTCTTGTAGAAATCATCCCAATTTTTCTGCTCTTTTTCGCTCCACATAACCTCTGAAAGCGCAGACAAACGAGGATATAACATCCACTCTAGGCGATCTTGCGTTGGTACACGCTCGGTCCATATACACGCTTGTGCTCCTTTAATAAGTTTAGCCTCCTCAGCTGTTACATCGTCATAAACAGGCTCCCACTCATAAGCTTTGCGAGTAGAGTTTCCTGCATATCCCCAATCTAGATAACAACCATGTTGAGGACACATGATAATTGGCACACCACGCTCTAGGGCATCTTTATGGAAAGGAGTACCCTCATTTCGCCACACCATAACTACATCTTCTGGCGTAGCTACGTGGCGATCATTAATCTCATCCCAGCCAACCATTGTTTTGCCTTTTGCACGCACAATTTGAGCTACCTGACCAGTGAAGTAGTCTTGAATTTGACCCAAATTAGTCATTCCTTCTCTCTTATAAAGCTCCATACACTTATCACACTTAGCCCAAATATTTGTTGGCACTTCGTCACCACCAAGATGGATATATTGCGATGGGAATATCTCAACTAAAAGCTCAACAACCTCCTCTACAAAGGCGATTGATTGCTCGTTTCCGACACACACCATGTTTTCATTACCTCTTTTTCGCTGATTTAATGCACGCTCCTCTGGGTAAGCCTCAAACTCACCACCATTACATGAAAGGTGCGGCATTGCGGCCAAAAGAGCCGTGTTATGACCTGGCATATCAATCTCAGGGATAATCTCAATTCCTCGCTCAAGAGCGTATTGAACCAACCCTTTTAAATCATCTTTAGTGTAGTATTTACCTGAAAGCTCAGGAAAATCATAATAGTATGTACCCTTTTCAACAAGCTCTGGATATTGATCCATAGCCAAACGCCAAGCGTTATTGTCGGTTAAATGGAGATGAAGCTTGTTGATTTTGAAAAAGGCCATTTGACGAATAGTCTCTTGCACCTGTTCAACACTCCAAAAGTGGCGACTACAATCCAACATCAAACCACGATACTCAAATCTTGGAGCGTCATTAATCACCAAAAGTGGAAGTTCAGCACTAGAATCGTTAGTTAATAAGAGCTGGTGCAGTGTAGCCAAAGCTCTATTAGCACCATCTATAGTTGCAGTTGAAACAACAACTCCTTTTTTATTAATCTCTAAAGTATACTCCTCACCACTAGACGTTTTAGACTCTACTATATTTATGCTACCACTTTTCTTAGACACTGATAAGCTCAAGTTTGTAGATTCAATAATATCATTTACAAAATTGCTCGCCACATACTCCCATCCTTTAGGGACAGAAATTGTCTTAAGAGTGGAGAATTGCAACACTCCGCCAGTTATCTCAATATTATCCACCTGAGGAATCAACATTACATCCCCCGCATTCTGTGCTCTACAATTAAGAGAAATCAGCGCTATAAGGATAGTGAAAATTTTAGTTACGTACTTAGTCATAATTTTTTGTTATATAAGTTGTTAATTATCTCTGCAAAGATACAAAATTTAAGGGTAATTCACAAAATAAAATTCTGCAAATTACCCTTAAAAATTAACAAATAAGCTCTCTATTTTACCCCAAATTTATAAATAGTCACCCAGTAATACTCTTCACCTGGCTCTAATAAAGTTGATGGGAACTCAGGGATATTAGCACTATTAGGGAAATGTTGCGGCTGCAAACTAAATGCAGAGTATTGTTCGTAACTCATACCATACTTTCCTTTTAACGCACCGATTTCATTTCCGCTGTAGAATTGAATACCTGGTTGGTTGGTGTAAACCTCAAGTGTACGTTTAGAAACTGGCGCTTCAACTCTTGCAGCTAATACATTTACATCACCACCAGTATTCAACACCCAGTTGTGGTCATAACCACCTGTAATCTCCATCTGCTCATACTCTGCAGCTAGGCGATCTCCAATAGCTACAGACTTTGTAAAATCCAAAGGAGTATCTTTTACTGAACGAATCTCGCCAGTAGGTATAAACAAATCATCAATTGGAGTAAAACTATCACTATTTATCATCAATTTAGACTTCTCGATAGTACCATTTCCAGCACCTTCAAGATTGAAGAAATTTTGATGGCTAAGACTAACATGAGTAGCAGCATCGGTAGTTGCCCAATACTCAATTTTCAACTCATTATTGTCGGTTAAGGTGTATAGAGCTTTAATTGTGACATTACCTGGATAATCTTCATCTCCATCATGTGAAAAATAGCTCAATTCTAACTCCGAATCACTAATTTGGTTAGCTTTCCAGATTATATAATGATATCCTTTATGTCCACCATTTAGGTGTGTATACGCTTCATTCTGGCTAAGAAGAACCTTTTCACCATTATACTCATATTCACCCTCTCTGATTCGACCTGCAGTTCTACCGATAATAGCACCTAGATATGGTTGGTTAGATCCTAGATAACGAGACAATTTATCATATCCCAAAACCACATCTTCCATATTTCCACGCTTATCGGGTGCCCACAAAGCCACTATGCGACCTCCAAAATTGGTGATTTCGGCTACCATGCCATTTTTATTTTCAAGCGTAAACAGCTCAATTTTAATGTTATCTAACAATTCATCAAATCCATTTTTGTCTTGTAAAACCACCTCTTTCTTAGGTTGCGAACTACAAGAAGACAACAACAATGCTACAAAAGCAAACAGAAACGTTTTTTTCATACTTAATATTTTTATATAATTACACCTTTAAGTGTTGCACTCGAACACTCTTCTATTTTTACATTAACATAATCGCCAGGTTGGCTATGCAACTTAGGGAAAACCACAACTTTATTTTGCGATGTTCTACCAAAATTCTCTTCACTATTACGTTTAGAGCTCCCCTCAACTAACACCTCAAACACCTTCCCAATATCTCGTTTATTGCTCTCTAGAGAGAGGGAGTTTTGAAGATTTACAATCTCAGTCAAACGCGCCACCTTAACCTTTTCATCGACATCATCCTCCATTGTGCGGTGAGCCTTAGTTCCAGGACGATCTGAATATTTAAACATAAATGCAAAATCATATCCCACTTCACGCATAATAGCCAAGGTATCTTGATGATCCTGCTCGCTTTCACCACAAAAACCAGCAATTATATCGGTAGTTATTGCACAATCCTCAATAGATGCCTTTATTGCTCTAATTCGCTGGCGATACCACTCAATATTATATTTGCGATTCATCTTCTGAAGCATCATATCACTACCCGATTGCACTGGTAGATGAATTGATTTACAAACATTAGAATACGTAGCAATCACATCTATAAGCTCATCACTCAAATCTTTTGGATGCGACGTTGCAAACCTAACTCTTAGCTGAGGCGATATTTTAGCAACCATACGTATAAGCTCTGGAAAGCTAACTATCTGGCCATCCATCTCCCAATTATAGGAGTTTACATTCTGTCCTAAAAGGGTAACCTCCTTGTAGCCATCCTCAACTAACTCTCTCACCTCATTAACAATGGTGATTGGGTTGCGACTACGCTCTCTACCGCGCGTATAAGGAACTACGCAATAGGTACACATGTTATTACAACCTCTCATAATGGCAACAAAAGCAGAAATTCCACTTTTATCTAACCTCACAGGAGATATCTCACCATAAGTCTCCTCTCCTGAAAGCACAACATTCACTCCTCTATCACCTCCACTTGCCGCTTTAATCAACTCTGGAAGCGTACGATATCCATCTGGCCCAACAACAATATCAACTGTTTTGTTTTCAAGAAGAGAGTCTTTTAATCGCTCTGCCATACAGCCAATAATACCGATGAGTAAGTGACGTTTTTTGCGTTTCAATGCTCCCAACTCACGCAATCTCGACCATATTTTCTGCTCGGCATTGTCGCGAATCGAACATGTATTTAACAAAATCACATCTGCATCTTTCTGCACTTCAGTATAGCCAAAGCCATGATCTTTCATAATAGAGACAACAAGTTCGCTATCTACCACGTTCATCTGACAACCAAATGTCTCAATGTGCAATTTTTGATTACTTTCGGTTATTAATTTTAATTCCTTAAATCTCATCTATCTCTCCTATCTTTCAAATCTCAACTCTCTACCCCTACTCTGCTCATTAATCACTCCATTCTCGTAAGCTACTACGCCATTAACTAGCGTGTGAGTAACTTTATGAGAGAAATAATCCCCTTCGAAAGGCGACCAACCACATTTATATAGAATATTTGATTTTTCAACCATCCAAGGCTCACATTTTTGAACTATTGCAATATCTGCAAAATACCCCTCCTTAATGTAGCCTCGTTTTTGAATATTAAACAATTTAGCTGGTGCATGAGCCATCTTCTCAACCACCATCTCAACACTAAACACGCCTCTTTCGACCAACTCCAACATAGCAATTAGCGAGTGCGACAACAATGGACCTCCAGAGGGAGCTGCAAGATAAGGCCTACTCTTCTCCTCGATTGTGTGAGGTGCATGGTCAGTTGCCACTACATCAATACGCCCCTCAATCAAGCCAGCAATTAAACCTAGCTTATCAGCCTCACTTTTAATTGAAGGATTCCACTTTATCATATTGCCCTTTGAGGCGTAATCTCTATCGTCAAACCAAAGGTGGTGTGCACACACCTCGGCAGTGATTTTTTTATCTTTTGTTAGCTTAGCCTCAGAGAATAACGACATCTCCTTTGCACTACTAAGATGCAAAACATGAAGCCTACCTCCATGTTTTTGAGCTAGCTCTACAGCCTCGGCACTGCTTCTATAACAAGCCTCAGCACTTCGAATCAATGGGTGCATAGAGGGAGTAATATTCTCGCCATACTTAGCTGAGAACTCCGCAATATTTGCCTTTATCACCTCCTCCTTTTCACAATGTGTAGCAACCAACACTGGTGAGGATTTAAATATGTGAGCAAGTGCATCTTTATCATCAACTAGCATATTACCTGTTGAACTACCCATAAACACTTTTACGCCACAAACTCTAGTTGGGTCAAGATTAACAATCTGATCTATATTTTGATTTGTAGCACCTAGATAAAACGAATAGTTTGAGTATGAATCCTCAGAGGCCTTCTGCTGCTTTTCGGCTAAAAGCTCAAGTGTGGTTGTTGCTGGAGAGGTGTTTGGCATCTCCATAAACGACGTTACTCCTCCTGAGAGCCCTGCACGCGACTCACTTGCAATGGTAGCTTTGTAGGTGAGCCCAGGATCACGGAAGTGAACCTGATCATCAATAACCCCAGCCATCACATAAGCTCCCTTAGCATCAATAATTTTATCAAAGCATTGAGTGGTATCACACTCAGCACTACCACTCTCAATTACCGATTTAATTATATCATCTTCGATAATGATATCGCCTCTTTTTGAGACTCCATCATTCACAATTAATCCATTTTGGATAAGTGTTTTCATGTTATGTATTTTACTCTATTTTTCTAACTCTCAATGCCAATACTCCCCAAAAAGCCTCACCAAATATTCCGCTACTCATTTTTGAAGAGCCTTGCGTTCTATCGGTGAATATAATTGAGACCTCTTTAACATTTAATCCTTTTCTCCAAGCACGGTACTTCATCTCTATTTGAAAACCATACCCCTTCATCTTAATCTTGTCTATTCCGATTGTCTCTAACGCCTTTCTAGAGTAACATAAGAAACCTGCTGTAGCATCTTTAATAGGCATACCCGTAATTTTACGAACATAAACCGAAGCATAATAAGACATAATAACTCGTCCAATAGGCCAATTAACTACATTCACTCCTGTAACATATCGCGAACCAATAGCCACATGAGCACCCTCCTCACTACATGCGCGATATAGTCGTTCTAAATCATCAGGATTATGCGAGAAGTCGGCATCCATCTCAAAAGCGTAGTCATAGTTGTTATCCAGTGCATACTTGAACCCACAAATATAGGCAGTTGCCAAACCTTGCTTACCCTCACGCTCAAGAATATGAATAGACTCTGGCGACTCTATTTGCAATCTTTTGACAATATCAGCAGTGCCGTCAGGCGAGGAGTCATCGACTACTAAAATTTCGAAATTACCCTCTAACGACAAAACTTTTCTAATTATAGCCTCAATATTCTCTTTTTCGTTGTATGTTGGAATTATAACTAACTTTCTATCCATAATCATTTATTTTTTATATCAATCCCTCAGCGGTCTCTACCGCGACAAAATTTTCATACAAATATAGTCATTTTTTTTAACATTTGAGCTTAGTGATAAAAAATTCATTAAAATACAAAAAGTTTTTCTATCTTTGTGAACTTGGAAAAGTGTTGCAAATTCTCACTTCGAGAGGCAACTCTCTTTCATACAAATGATTTAGACAAAAAAACGGAACAACAAATGAACAAGTTTACAAAAAACATAGAAAATATAGCTAGAATAACTCTCATATTAGTGTTATTCTCGATAAGCTACCAGGCTATAGCTCAGAAACAAAAAGCTGTTTTTTCTCACAAAGAAACTCCCTCAATAAAGAGTCGTGAAAAACTAGCAAATTTTGATTTAAATAGAGAGATTACAATCTTTAGTGGCACTAATTCCAATGAGAATCTAACTATCTGCAACCGTGTATTAGAGCTACTTAGGTCAAAGGGGATAGAAAACGTAAAGGTGTCGCGAACAAGGGGTGATTTTAACATCTCAATCAGCAGAGCCGATTCGATTGTTGGTGTCGATTCTAATATTTTTGACGCCTATTGCATGAAGGTTTACAAAAACGAAGTAGACATTCAATATATGTCTACAAAGTCAATGGCGTGGGCTTATCAAGCTCTTATTAAAATAATTTACGAACATCAATCGTTCTTACAAAAGATAGCAGATAAAAAATCTGTATATATTCAAGCCTCCTCTCTTTGCGAAACATCTGGAAGTAGTGGAGGATTTGAGATAGTTGATTTAACACTTAACAAGATGAATTTAACTACTTTAAAAAGCCATATCAACAGTGCTGCTCTTAACAATAAGTTTGTTATATATCTCAAACTTATATCTTCAGAGGGAGTTGCCGTTAAGAGTCAAACAATGAATTCAATAAATCCATTTATCGAATTGGCAAATGGTGGTATTTCGTATTCAGAGCTAAACGAGCTTCTCGCTTATGCAAATAGCAATGGTATCGAGATAATTCCGCTGCTAGACTTAACCACAAACGAAAACAAATACTTTGAGTACTACACTGGTCACAAAATACACTCAACGGAAGGGTTACGTTTTTCAAAAACAATAGCTAGCGAGTTCGCTCAAAAAACCAACTATGAAGTAATTTGTATTGGCGGAGAGCCAGCCGATCAGGTCACAAAGACAAAATATATTGATCCAATAGTGGAATTATTCAACAGTCTAGGTCGCGACGTAGTTATACATTCAAATCAATAACACTCCATGGGATGAAAAAATTTCTGACAACATTGATTTTAGCGATTGCAGTATGGTGCTTACCTACCAATTCTAATGCCCAAATTGATCGTAATTATGTACACTACATAGGACAGGAACTAATATCAGAGGGTAAGTATAACGAAGCGATAGATATGCTCAACATACTTATTCGCATTCACAACACATCGGCAGATGCATATTTTTTACGCGGAGTTGCAAAATATAATCTTGGCGACTTGATTGGAGCTGAAAGCGACTTCACAAATGCAACACAAATCAACTCTGTATTTACCGTAGCATATCAATACAGAGCTATCACACGCTCATTACTTGGCAATTACGACGACTCATTAGCAGACTATGCCACAGCAATAGATATTCGTCCAGACAGTGAAGGGCTTTTTTATAGTCGCGGAGTAACTCACTTTCTAAGCCAACAATTCGAGAATGCAGTCGGAGATTTTAGTGAATTTATAAGGCGCAAACCCAACAACGCAGATGGCTATGTTAATAGGGGAAGCTGCTACTTGATGCTAGGCGATACCATAAACGCAATGGACGACTACAACAAAGCTGTAAATGCAAACATCTACGACCCTCTAGCCTACCTTAGAAGAGGCTCTTTGTATCTTCAACAAAATATGTATGAACAGGCGCATAGTGATTTGTCGACCACTATAAAGCTAGACTCACTAAACTTAGCGGCTCACTTTAACCGTGCGATAGTTAACGCAAAAGAGTTTCGCTTAATGGAGGCAATTAGTGACTTTGACTCAGTCATCAAGATAGACTCAACAAACTCAATTACATACTTCAACCGTGCGATACTACGCTCACAAATTGGCGATTACAATCGCGCATTAGAGGATTACGACAAAGTAGAAAAACTCTCTCCCCACAATGTACTGTTATACTACAATAGAGGGGATTAAACAATCAACTAGGTAGGATTGAAGAGGCTGAGAAAGATCTCACTACTGCTATTGATTTATATCCTGATTTTGCAAACGCTTACCTACAACGCTCATCTGTTAGACGAACAATGGGGCGAATGAGTGAGTCAAAATCTGACTACAACACCGCACAGCAGAAGATAAAAGAGTACAGAGAAAAGATGGATGATAAAGCATTCTCTATATATGCTGACACTAGCAAAGTGTTTAATGCTCTACTCTCGTTTGATAATAACATCAACAATACCGACTTCAAAACTGGCACGTCCGCAATTGATGGCTATCAATCAAGTTCTATGAGCCGATTTGTTGCTTCGAGTAGCGCCGATCTATTTAACCGCAATAAGAGTTACAAAAACAGCTCTATAACCAAAGAGGAGGCGAAATTAAATGATTTCGAAATTAGATTAACAACTCTTGTTGAACAACTATCTATCGAAGAGATAGATAGAATAGAGGCTACTGTAGATAGTTTAATAACTATAGAGATTGATAATCCTACTCTATATTTTGCAAAAGGAGCACTTGAGCACTCAAGAAGGCAGTACACCAACGCTATACAAAACTACACCTATGCAATTGAGTTAGACCCTGAAAATGCGTTCTATTACATGAACAGAGCAGTAGCATACACCGAGATGACTGACTTTGTAATGCAGCTCGACAATCAAAATCAACAGCTATTAATCAATTCAGATCAAACTAATCAACTCAAAAACATAAGACGAAAATATAACTATGATGATGCTTTTAGAGACATCAACATAGCAATTAGAAAAAATCCAGAAGTTGCCCATTTTCACTACAATAAGGGAGCTATTTTGGCTAGAGCAAATGAGAGTGTAAGAGCTATAGAGAGCTACACAACTGCAATTGAGCTACACCCTGAAATGATGGAGGCATTCTTTAACAGAGGTTTAATACTAATAGAGCTAAGTGATACTAAAAAAGGGTTACTAGACATATCACAGGCTGGTGAACTTGGCAATATGGAGGCTTACGAAATTTTACAATCATACAGCGACAAACTAAACCGATAAATTTAGGAGCAATGATACAGAAATAAATGACTCCTAGAGCCACTGAAAAGAGCTCAACTTATTTAATCAAATTAATAGAGAATGAATATATCAGAATTAGGAGAGTTTGGTTTTATCGACCATATAACTCGCAGAGAAAAAGAGAGAGAGCATAATTCAACCACTATATTAGGCATTGGAGATGATGCAGCAATAATTTGCCATAAAGAGGATATGCAAAGTGTTGTATCAACTGATTTGCTGATAGATGGAGTAGACTTTGATCTTTCTTATACTCCAATACGACACCTTGGATATAAAAGTGTTGTAGCGGGAGCATCAGATATCTGCGCAATGGGTGGAATACCGCAACAAATAACCATATCACTTGGCATCACAAGTCGCTTTAGTGTAGAGGATATAGATGAATTTTACGAGGGAGTAGATATAGCTCTAAAAGAGTATGGTATTGATTTAATAGGTGGCGACACTTCTGCATCACACTCAGGGCTGATAATTTCAATTACAGCGATCGGTTCAATCGAAAAAGGGGGTGCTATTTCACGATCAGGAGCATCTAAAGAGCAAATTATATGCACAAGTGGTGATGTTGGCTCTGCGTTTATAGGGTTAAAACTTTTAGAGTGTGAGAAAAATGTTTGTGACTCAAAACAAAAGGCACAGAGCAATCTATCAAACTACTCATACTTAATAGAGCGCGCACTAAAACCACGCCTAAGAGTAGACATTCTCGAGCAACTCGACAAGTTATCTCTTCGCCCAACATCAATGATTGACATCTCTGACGGTATCGCCTCAGAGATTTTACATATTTGCAAATATTCAGGCGTAGGTGCACGAATCTACACCGACTATCTACCAATTGTTGCAAAGGCAATAGATGCAGGTGAGGAGCTGGGTATCGACCCAATAATAGCAGCAATGAATGGTGGAGACGACTACGAACTACTCTTTACTCTACCTGCCTCAGCACACCAAACTGTAGAACAGATCGAAGGGGTAAGAGTGATAGGCTACACTACCGACAAAGAGAGGGGAGCAAAGTTAGTTACACCCCAAAATGTCGAACTAGAGATTAAAGCACAAGGACACAAATAACTTAATTTTTTTACATATAAAAAAGAATGATAAACTTAGTATTATTTGGCCCTCCAGGGGCAGGAAAAGGCACACAAGCCGAGAAGATTAAAGAGCGTTACAACATGCTTCACGTATCAACAGGAGATGTTATTCGCGGACAAATTGCAAAAGGCACACCACTAGGAGAGCAAGCAAAAGAGCAGATGGCAAGCGGTGGCTTAGTGTCAGACAACCTAGTTATTGGCTTAATGAAAGATTATTTAGCAGCAAACTCAGGTGAGCAAGGTACAATCTTTGATGGTTTCCCACGCACAACAGAACAAGCACAAGAATTTGATAAAATGCTTAGCGAATTAGACAAAAATGTTACAGTAATGATTGCACTAGAGGCGGACGAAGAGGAGTTAGTAAAAAGACTTTTGCTTCGTGGTGTTGATAGCGGACGTGCTGACGACATGAGCGAGGAAATAATTCGCAACCGAATCAAAGTTTACAATGCACAAACAGCTATCGTTAGCGATTACTACCAACAACAAGGCAAATATGTTGCAGTTAATGGAGTAGGCACAATAGATGAGATTTTTGGCAGAATATGCCAAGTACTTGACAAATACGTCTAACACACCTTTGGTTTTATTAGGTTTACTTACATGTAAGCCTAATAAAACCTTTTAAAAAAAACAGAGATATATGGCTCTTAAACTAACAAACTACACTCAATTAATGCAACACCGAATCAGAAAGGTGTTGTTAATATGCAGCTCTTACGACTCATTTACACTAGAGGAAGATGGAATGTTAGAGAGCCAAATAAACAGTGAATATCTTGAACTAAATCTATCAGACCCACCAGAGTTTTTAAGAGCTCATAGCGCAACCGAAGCGCGCGACATCCTAGATTCGTCTTTAGAGATAGATTTAATCATAACAATGCTAAACATTGGTGAAATTGACCCTTTTAGTTTTGCATTAGAGGTAAAAAGCAGTGGACAAGAAACTCCAATAGTGCTACTATCACACTTTTCGCGCGAAATTTCACTTCGTTTAGACAACTGTGACATGTCGGGTTTAGATTATGTGTTTTGCTGGCTAGGCAATGCCGATCTAATACTTGCTATCATCAAACTTGTAGAGGACAAGATGAATGCAGAAAACGACATTGCAGGGGTAGGTGTTCAATCTATACTGCTAGTTGAGGACTCTATCCGCTTCTACTCTACTTACCTACCACAAATATACAAACTTGTACTAAACCAATCACAAGAGTTTTTAATTGAGGCTCTTAATGAGCAGCAAAAAATGCTTCGCCGAAGAGCAAGACCCAAAATCCTATTTGCTCGAACCTACGACGAGGCGATGAACTACTACACCCGTTACCGTGAAAATATACTTGGCGTAATTTCAGACATTACATTCAAAATTCATGGATACGAAGAGGATGAGGTAGATGCAGGTATCTACCTAACTGAACACATTAAAAAAGAGAACAATATTATCCCTATAATACTCCAATCATCACGCCTAGAGATGAGAGAGAAAGCTCACGAAATGGGAGTTGGCTTTATCCATAAATATTCAAAAACGCTACTTATGGATCTATCCACCTTTATTCGCAAGGAGTTCTTCTTTGGGGCATTAGTTTTTAGAGACTTAGAGCAAGAGGGGGTAAAATATAGGGTTAGAACACTCGCAGATTTACAAAAATCTATTTGCGATTTAGATATAGATACCCTCACATACTATTCAGAACAAAACCACATATCTAAATGGTTATTTGCACGAGGGCTATTCTCTCTAGCACGCGAATTAAGAGATATAAATATCACTCAATTCAACACACCTAAAGAGTTTCGAAAATCACTAGTGCAAACAATCAAAGAGTATAGAAACATGCTAGGACAAGGGGTAATAGCCCAGTTTGATGCTCAAAGCTACAACAACTACATCTGGCTCTCTCGCATGGGCAGTGGCTCAATGGGAGGAAAAGGACGTGGACTGGCCTTTATCAACAAAATATTAGAAGATAATGAGCTGTATCACAAATTTGAGAATGTCAGAATCTCAATTCCTCGCACTGTAGTTATTGCAACCGACTATTTCGATGAATTTATAACCTCGAATGGATTGCAATATGTTATTAATAGCGATAGCGAAGATGTTGATATTCTTTCAGAGTTTGTTGGCTCGCGTCTGCCTGAGAAGTTGGTAGAGGAGCTAAAAGCATATATTCGCACAATTCGATATCCAATAGCTGTGCGCTCATCATCTAAACTAGAAGACTCCTATTTTCAACCATTTGCAGGCATATACTCAACCTATATGATTCCGCTTACTGAAAACGAGGATCAAATGTTGCGTATTTTAGGCAAGGCTATTAAAAGTGTGTATGCTTCAGTGTTTTTTGCAGCATCACGCTCCTATCTGCTTGCCACATCAAATGTTATTTCTGAAGAGAAGATGGCAATCATCCTTCAAGAGATATGCGGCACGGAGGATAATGGCGTATTTTTCCCTACCATATCGGGAGTAGCACGCTCAATCAACTACTACCCTATCGAAAATGAGAAAGCCGAAGATGGAATTGCAAACATAGCATTTGGCTTGGGTAAGATGGTTGTAGATGGAGGTCAAAGCTTGCGCTTCTCACCTAAACATTCAAAAAAAATCATTCAACTCTCCACAACCGCAATGGCTCTTTCGGAGACACAACGCGAATTTTACGCATTAAATTTAGGAGCTGAAAGATTTAAAACATCAGTTAACGACTCAATCAACCTCGACAAAATAGAGATTAACAAAGCTCTTAACATGCGTAACCTACGCTATGTAGCCTCAACATGGGATAGAGATAACGATCGCATAAGCGATTCATTCATGGCTAAAGGGCGTAAGTTAATTACATTCTCAAACATTTTAAAATACGACTCATTTCCGCTAGCTAGCATTCTAACTTCACTACTAGAGATTGGCCGAAACGAGATGAAAACCGAAGTCGAACTTGAGTTTGCTGTTAATATGGACACTAAGCGAGGTGAAAACATGATTTTTAACTTCTTACAGATACGTCCAATAGTGCAACAAGATGAAAAAAACTCTCTTGACTGGTCAAAAATAGAGACTTCCGAGGCGATAGTATACGCTAACTCAGCTCTCGGACTTGGCAAAATTGACAATGTACACGACATAATATATATTAAAGAGGATACTTTTAAAAGCTCACTAACAGAGAAAATAGCCACCGAAATAGAACAGCATAACCGCAAACTATCAGCTCAAGGCGTATACTATGTGCTTATTGGACCAGGACGTTGGGGTTCTAGCGATCCATGGCTTGGCGTGCCTGTAAGGTGGGCATCAATATCAAATGCAAGAGTGATAATAGAGAGTGGGTTAAAAGATTTCAGGGTTGACCCTAGCCAAGGCACTCACTTCTTTCAAAATATGACATCACTAGGAGTGGGATACATGACACTTAACCCTCATATTGGCGATGGTGTTTACCAAATTGACAAACTAAACGAGATAGAAGCGATATACGAAGGTGAGTACATTCGCCACATCCGCCTAGAATCACCGCTTAATATATTTATTGATGGCAAAGAGAACAAAGGGGTGGTGACGTTTTAAGGAGTTTTATCACACATAGTCTCTGCGCAACCTTGCTTAGCAGTTTTAGCTGTGACGCGACTTACTGGGTATTTCAGGGACTCGACTGGGTCTAAACAGGGTCGCTGATCATTATCAGCGTTAATCATTATTCCAAATCATTACCCCAAAGCTCGACTATCGCGAAGCCATACATCACTTTCATGAGTATCTACAGCGAACGCTAGTGAGCCCGAGGAGCGGTAGCGACGAAGGTTTTTTTACCAGTGCTAGGCTGCTAGGAGTCTTTTTTAGCGAATTGGCGGCAGCCAAGAAGATAAAAATGGCTCCAAGTAGTCTAGCGCGTGGTTTTTTTCTAAACAAAACCGCTAAACACCCCACCGACTTTTCGGACTGGTCCGTTAAAAACCTACATGAACCTCTTTGCGCTCAACATTATTAATTAGCTTATTATCAGATTCCTCCTGATAAAACCACTCTATTTTATCTTTTGTTCCATCGGTAGCGGTGGCTTCAATTATGTTAACTCCCTTTTTTAGGGTTACATCTACTACGTAATGAACATCTGTTTCACCTCTGGTAATTCCGTCTAACTTTTCGCCATTAAGCGTGATTACTGGCTCACCAATATTTGAATAAAGTGCGATTTTTGTCTGTTGACGTTCGCGGTTATAAGCTCTGCGCTCAGTCAAATAAAACACTGGCTGTTCACTCCAGTTTGCTTTATACCAATAAAACACATCTTTCTTTACTTTACGGTCAAACGTTACAAGCCCCTTCATGTTACGAGCTGGCACTCCGCCTCGCTCCCACATAGGAACTGCAAAATCAAACATATTCCAAACATACGAAGCTAAAATATATGGGTGATTAGCAATGATACTCCAATGTTTTTCGTGTGTCTTAGTTGAGAATCCCTCTGGGTAGAAATCTGACATGTAGTTGTAGCTCTCGCCTGTCAACTCCGATTGTTGAGTTATATTGGCCTCTGCTCCATACTCTGCCAACATAAAGAGATTGTCAGGATATTCACTCTCTAAGTTTAACGCCCAAAGCTCCATACCATCTATTTTTCCCTCATACCAACCAAAATAACGATTCATACCTTGAATGTCGGCCTGTAGATTTACCGAATGTTCCATGTGACCATAACCATTAACTGACACTGTGTAACGATATGGATCTAACCTCTTAGCTAAGGTGTGAAGCTCTTTTGTTAATTGAGCGGTAAAGTTTGTTGGAACATAAACCTCATTATGCAGCCCCCAAACATATATGGATGGGTGGTTATAGCTTTGAAGTATCATCTCCGAAAGTTGGCTTTTTGTATTTTCACCCTCTTTTGTAGTAACTCTATTAACAAATGGAATCTCAGCCCATATTACTAAGCCTAATGAGTCGCATTTTGAATATAGGTATTCTGATTGCTGGTAGTGAGCAAAACGCACTGTAGTTGCACCAATCTCCATTATCATATCTAAATCTTCAGCATGATGCTCATTCAACAGAGCACTTCCAATTCCTAGACGATCTTGATGTCTACACACCCCATACATTGGATATTTCTCTCCGTTTAAATACATTCCATCACCTGCACGAAGCTCAAAATCTCTTATTCCTAAAGGAGAGACTACTTTGTCTATTAATTCACCATTTTTGTATAACAAAGTCTCTACTCTAGCTGAATTCAACCTGCAAATGCAACTGAATTCATATTAATAATTTGTTTAAATTTTTCATTTGGTGTGAGGTATCCGAGTCTTTTACGAGGACGATTATTTAGCTTGTTTTCAATCC
>JAWXTQ010000027.1:0-18120 GCA_044433405.1 Rikenellaceae bacterium | reverse complement strand
CAATGGGAAACCCATTTGTACAGAACCGTAAGATACAACTGACTTTTCAACTACGTCTAAACCGTCGTCGTAACGAAGTAGACCTTGATAGAAGATAGAAGCAACTGGACCACGTGTATTGCGGCAAACATCTTTTGCTGCTTCAACACCACCTGCCTCAAGGGCATCTTCTACTTTTTTAAGGAGTTTCTTAGTGTTTGTAGCTGATAGGTTAAGTGTGATGATACGCTCGATAGCGATCGACAAACCTAGAACTAAACATAAAAGAAGTGGAGCCATCCACTCAGCACCTCCTGCAAGGAACTGATCCTTAAGAACCTGATGCATTGGTTCTCCTGCTACGTCTGTTTCAGAATTAGCAACTGCATCTTGCGCAAACGCTGCTACTGATGATAGAGCAGTAAAACCTGCTACAGTAACAATCTTAAAAAGCTTTTTCATAATAAAAATACTTGTTTTGAATTAGTACTATTAATAATTTATTTAATTTAATTTATTTCTAACTCGTTTAAAAATTTTTTTACTCTATAATTTCAACTAACCTTGGCATTGTAAAACTTCAAATTTAACTCTGCCTTTATGAATAATTTTGGCAATGCTTCATCCCAAAAAACGAAGTCGCCTCCACAATTCATAAGAGCAAAGATACAGTTTTATATTTAATAAAAAACTAAAATCGCCAGATATTTTTAAAATTTGCAAAAAAGTAACATCAAAGAGCGTAAAATGTGATATACTTAACAGAAAAACACAGGGATGTTGAATTATAAACATAGTATTTTTTCACTTTTTTCACTTTTTTGCTTTTAATAGTGCAACTGACTTTTACTTTTTTCAAAAATGAGTCTTGATTTTTAGTTAAAATCTGAATAGTTTGTTGCACGCTTGTTCGCTGGCTTGAGCAACCTCTTCAATGCTTATATTTTTAATCTGTGCAATTTTTTCGGCAATGATAGGAATAAACGAAGGTTCATTTATTTTCCCTCTATGTGGTGTTGGTGCTAAGTATGGCGCATCTGTCTCAAGTACTATTCTAGAGAGAGGAAGATCTTCGACCACACTAGGGAGTGTACTATTTTTAAAAGTAACAACTCCTCCTATTCCGAAGTAGAAATCGCCCAGGCTCAAAATCTCCTTAGCCTGCTCTATTGTTCCGCTATAGCCGTGAAATACACCTCGTAGTTTGCCCTTGTACTCCTTTAATAAACTAAGCATTTCAGGGAATGCATCTCTGGTATGTAGGATTATTGGAAGGTCATTTTCAATTGATAGTTCTATGTGTGCTCTAAGCGATTCGATTTGTTTGTCGATAAACTCTTTCGACCAATATTTATCTAAGCCACTCTCACCAATTGCTACCATTCTCTTTTCAGATATTTTACTTTTTAATATCTCAATCTCATTAGAGAGATTGCACTCATTATCTATCTCTGTAGGATGGAGACCATAAGCTAGATAGATGCCGCTATATTTTTGCTCTATTCTCTCCATAGCTTTATAATCAAGCGATGAAACGGCGGGAATGATTATCCGTTTTACTCCATTCTCTCCGCTTCGAGCAACTATTAAATCTAACTCCTGCTCAAATTCAGCTGCATTAATATGTGAGTGAGTATCTGTAAAATTCATATATTATAATGTATTAAGGTGATTCATAAACTTGTTTTATGAATCACCTATATTTCTATCACTGCTTAAATAGTGAGTAATTTAAAAATTTAGTGTTTAGTTTTATATTTTTCGATCTGTTTTTTTAGAGCATCAACTGTCGAGTCGACACCCTCTTCAAAAGTTTTGCTTTGGTGTTCAGCGACTAGTTTATCTCCAGGAACAGATAGGGTGATTGTGGTCACTTTATTGCCATGTTCAACATCCTTGTCAAGTTTAAAGATAACCTCAACGTCTACTATTTTATCTGAGAATCTCTCTAGTTTTGATAATTTGTTTTCTGTGAATTCTATTAATTTGCTGTCTGCGTCAAATTTTAGTGATTGAATTTTAATGTTCATAATCTAACCTCCTTTAATCTAATGTTAAAAAATAATGTTTAATTAATGTCATCATCTCACTTTGTTTGTGAAACCGAGATGAATTTCATGCTATAAAGTTAGAACTTTTAATTTTATAAAACAAATTTTTTCGACAAAAAAGGTTATGCATCCCTAAAATTGCGTTAAAAAAACGCTCTCTAGTTGCTTTATAGCCACTTCTTACGCTTGAATATCCAATATGTTATAGCCGATGTTGAAATCATTAACAAGATTGCCAAAGGGTAGCCAAATTTTGTTGATAGTTCAGGCATATATTGAAAGTTCATTCCATATATGCTGGCTATTAGCGTTGGTGGCATAAAGAATACCGATGTTACAGTAAATAGTTTAGTGATGCTATTTTGTTCAACATTGATAAGACCCAGAGTTGTATCTTGCAGATAATCAAGTCTATCTAGGCTAAAATCGGCATGAGATAGCAGTGAGTCAATATCTTTCAGCATCATTGTCAGACGTGGGTAGGTGTCGTTGGGAAACCTATCCGAGCGCATAATCCCTGAAAGAACCCTCTGACGGTCAAAGATATTCTCTCTAAGAACCATGCTTTTGTCTTGAAGAGTTGATAGGCGTTGAAGTATATCTTTACTAACGCTTCCCTCTAAGGTGATGTGGCGGCTAAGCATTGTTACCTGCCTTGCTACAGTCTCAATCATATCGGCATCAAGATCAATACGCACCTCTAGAAGCGTAACTAGAATGTGAAATCCTGTAGGGTATAATTTATAGTTTATTTGTAGTTTTTTTGCTGTTTCATCAAAGGTTTTTGATTCGAAGTTGCGCTCAGTAATGAGCACCCCTTCACTCACAGCTAGCGACACAGGTGCAATCTCTAAAATAGTGTCGTTAGATGTCAAAAAGTTGGTGTTGCAGAAGAGTGCTCTCTCACTCTCGTTGTAGCGAGATGAACTTTCAATCTCCTCCATCTGTTGGCGAGTTTGGAGGGTAAGTTCCATATACTCTTCGATAGCTTTTCTCTCTTTGATTGTTGGATTGAGCATGTCAATCCAGAGAATATCATCGTAACCAAGGTCGTTGAATAGTTTTACGTCTGCCTCTTTTACTACTTTATTATATGACTTTAAGTATAGTGTAATCATCTTTATCCGCGCTTTTAGTTTTTATATTATACATTACAAAAAGAACACTTGTTGTTTTTGCATAACTATATGCTCACTATATATATAAGTGAGAGGGCTAAAGGGAGGAAGGAGGAATCTTCTGGAGAAACTTATTTAAAGCTAATTTTTTCTCGCTGTCAAATATGTAGTTGATATTATTTTTTAAATAGTCGATGTTTCGAGCCTTGTTGTCGCTGTAGTTTGATGAATCTACACTCTCTTCGATGTGGTTCACTCCAAACTCTAATGCGTTGCTAAGCTCTGCAATATCCGATTTGTCGACACTATTGTAGGCAACCCATACTGCAAATACAAAGGGTAGAGAGGTGTAGCTATTCCATATATTAGCTAAATCATAACAGTAGCTAAATTTGCTCTCATGTTCAAATACTTTGTCACCAATCAAAAGATAGGCAACATTATCGTTGGCATCTTCGAAGGTGTACTCTGTTAAAGGTTTGAAAGTTGGAGCTATATTCCAATGCTCATTTGCTAAAATTTTGACCAGTTCAACGGATGTGTGCGAGTGAGAGTCTAGATAGATAGATTCGACACTTTCGATAGGGTGGTTGCTAACTACCACTACTGTACGCACGAGCTTGTCAGCACCAATGCAAAAGGGTGTGATTATAGAGCACTCCTTTAGATCGAGCAGCCTAATATCGGCTGCAGGAATAAGTGCAATATCCGCCTTTTTTTCGATGAAGTTTTTAGTGCAATTTGCTGGAGTGGCCAGTAGAATATCAGCGCGTAGCTCTTGAGATGCGCGATTCAATCCAAATACATATGGGATTGTATTTAGATAGCAAACTGCTGTAATATTTAGCCGTCTCATCGTCCATCTCGATTCTGTAATAATGAATACTAAAAGGTAAAATTATTACCTTAACTGCCTACTTAATTGCAATATGGTGTTGGTTGTAATCGATTGAAATGCAATAGAGTACATAAGTATATCGCAATATTGTCGCCTCAAAGTTACGATATTTTTTTTATAAACAAAATTTTGTTTGTATCTTGCGCTCCAAATATACGCAAAATTAAAGATAACATATATACTATATTAGAATGAAAGTATCATATAAATGGCTTAAAAACTACTTGCCAGTAGAGTTAGAGCCAGAGAAGATGGCTGAGATATTGACAACAATAGGGTTGGAAGTAGAGGCTTTAGAGAAAATCGAAACTATTAAAGGTGGTTTAGAGGGGTTAGTGATTGGTGAAGTCTTAACCTGCGAAAAACATCCTGATGCAGACAAGTTAAATATTACGACAGTTGAATATGGTCAAGGACCAACTCAAATAGTGTGTGGTGCACCTAACGTTGCCAAGGGGCAAAAGGTTGTAGTAGCTACCGTAGGAGCTACTTTATATCCAACTAATTCAGATGAATCATTTAAAATAAAGAAAAGTAAAATTCGCGGCGTAGAATCATTAGGAATGCTTTGTGCCGAGGATGAGATTGGTGTTGGAAATTCGCATGATGGCATAATTGAACTCCCTGAAGGCTCGCCAGTGGGTACGCAACTTAGAGACTTCTATAAAATTGAGGATGATTACACCTTCGAAATAGGTTTGACTCCAAATAGAATTGATGCTGCATCGCATATTGGTGTGGCTAGAGATATTGCTGCTTACCTTACTTATCAAAATAGTGACAAGTGTGCAGTTAAGCTTCCAGATGTTAGTTCGTTTGCTCTTGATGCGCCAGCTCGCCATATAAAAGTTGAGGTTGAGAACAGCGTAGATGCTCCGCGATATATGGGATTGACAATTTGTGGCGTTGAGGTAAAACCTTCGCCTGAGTGGTTGCAAAATTCGCTACGTTCAATAGGGTTGAATCCAAAAAATAATATTGTTGATATCACAAACTTTATACTTCATGAGCTAGGACAGCCTCTTCACGCATTTGATGCTGATAAAATTGATGGCGACACAGTGGTGGTTCGCTCGGCAGTTGAGGGTGAGAAGTTCGTTACACTTGATGGAGTTGAACGTAGCTTATCAAGTGAAGATCTAATGATATGTAGTCAGACCAAACCAATGTGTTTGGCAGGTGTGTTTGGAGGAGCAGACTCAGGGGTTAGTGATTCTACTAAAAATGTATTCTTAGAGAGTGCCTATTTCAATCCAGTTTCAATTAGAAAAAGTGCAAAACGTCATAGTTTGTCAACCGATGCTTCGTTTCGTTACGAGAGAGGCACTGATCCAAATATCCCCCACTATGCCTTGATGAGAGCAGCTCTTTTGATTAAAGAACTCTCTGGTGGTGAGTTTACTAGCGGTGTTATTGATGTCTTGAATTATGACTTGAGCGGCACAAAGATAGAACTATCTATTAACCGAATTGAGAGCTTAATTGGTAAAAAAATAGGAAAAGACACAATAACTTCTATACTTGAGGGGTTAGATATAAAGATATTGTGTGATAATGGCGACCTTTTAGAGGTAGAAGTTCCACTGTATAGAGTAGACGTAAAACGTGAAGTTGACGTTATTGAGGATATTTTGAGAATATATGGTTACGATAATATCGAGATACCACAAGCTGTTCACTCTACGCTATCGTATGAGCCAAAATATAGTTTGACATCTATAACTGAGACAATTTCTCAATTATTGTCGTCAAGTGGGTTTAATGAGATAATGAGTAATTCGTTAACAAAAGGTGAATATTACGAAAATAGTGAAATTTATCCTATAAATAGTTGCGTGAAGATATTGAATCCTTTAAGTGTTGATTTGAATGTGATGCGTCGTACGCTACTTTACAACTCACTAGAGGCTTTGATGCTAAACACTAATCGTCGTAGAAGCAATGTGAAACTTTATGAGTTTGGTAACTGTTACGAATATGTAGAGTCAGCTAAAGAGCAGGGTGGTTTATCACCTTACAAAGAGAGCTCTCGTTTGGCACTATTGATTTCAGGCGATATTACTCCAGCATCATGGATGTCGGCAGCTCAAAAAAGTTCGTTGTTTAGCTTAAAGCATTATGCAGAGCTAATACTAAAACGCCTAGGGCTTGACTTTAAGACAGGGGTGTTAGAGCCTATAAAAAATGAGATATACAAAGAGGGTGCAACACTAGTTTTAAGAAATAAAAACTTGTTAGAGTTTGGGGTGTTGACTAAAAAACTTTGTGACAAATTTGATGTTAAAGGCGAGGTGTACTTTATGGAGTTGGATGTTAATTTGCTACTTTCAATGGCATCAACAGTTAAGACTTCAGTTAAGGAGCTATCAAAATATCCAGAGGTGAAGCGTGATTTGGCACTTTTAGTTGATAAAAATGTTAGCTTTGCGCAGCTTAGAGCAGTGGCATTGAAATGCGAGAAGAAACTTCTAAAGAGTGTTTCGCTATTTGATGTTTACGAGGGCGATAAACTTCCCGAGGGTAAAAAATCGTATGCACTCAATTTTGTCTTAGAAGATACAACTAAGACACTTAACGATGCAATTATTGATAAAACGATGAATAACCTAATTGCTCAGTTTGAAAAGCAGTGCGCAGCGCAGGTGAGAAAAAGTTAAATTAGAGTTATTGTAACTCTCTATAAATATAAAATGATGCAAAATTTTATTTCAGTAAAAGATATAGGTAGTCTTGACCAGGCAGTTAAAGAGGCTCTTGAGATAAAAGCTGATAAGTACAAGTTCGACACCCTAGGAAAGAATATGACATTGATGTTGGTATTCTTTAACTCTAGTTTGCGTACACGTTTAAGTACTCAGAAGGCAGCTATGAATTTGGGACTTAACACAATAGTCCTTAATGTTGAAAGCGGTGCTTGGAAGCTCGAAACCGAGCGTGGAGTTATCATGGATGGTGATAAGGCAGAACACCTACTTGAGGCTATCCCTGTAATGGGGTGTTATTGTGATATTATCGCTGTACGTTCATTTGCATCGTTAACCGACAAGGAATCTGACTATAATGAGCAGATTGTAAATCAATTTATTCAATATTCTGGCCGTCCAGTTGTGAGTATGGAGGCTGCAACGCTTCATCCTCTACAGTCGTTAGCTGACCTTATTACAATTGAGGAGTATAAAACTAAACCACGTCCAAAAGTTGTTATGACATGGGCCCCACATCCTAGGGCTCTCCCTCAGGCTGTGCCAAATTCATTTGCTCAATGGATGTGCGCAACAGATTACGAATTTGTTATTACTCACCCTGTAGGTTATGAACTTGCAGAGGAGTTTACTGCTGGTGCGACAATCGAATATGATAGAGAGAAGGCGTTTGAGGGGGCTGACTTTGTCTATGCAAAGAATTGGTCGGCTTATAGTGGTGATAATTATGGTAAGGTTTTGTCAACCGATAGAGCGTGGAGTGTGGATGAGCGAATAATGGCAAAAACTAACAATGCGTTTTTCATGCATTGTCTGCCAGTTAGACGAAACATGATTGTTACTGATGATGTGATTGAGTCAGAATGCTCGATTGTTATTCCAGAAGCGGCAAATAGAGAAATTTCGGCACAATTGGTGCTTAAAAGAATAATTAATAGTTTGAAAAAATAAAATTAATAGATATAAAAATGAAAAATATTTTTTATTTGTTTGCCGTGTTGGTCTCAATATTCGCCTTTAGTTGTAATAATGACGACGACTATGTAACGACTGGCTTTCGCCTTGATGAGGATGAAATCTCAGCGCACGACACAACATACACCTTGATTGTAGACAACACTCAGCTATTACACTGGACTCTTGCAATGGAAGATCCAACTTTAACGTGGGTCGAAATAGTTGGGCCATTTGAGGCAGACACATCTGCTGATGTAGAGATTAAACTCGAAAAAAACCTTAACCTTTTTGATAGAGAGGTGACATTTGTGCTCTACTACTCAGATGATTCTGAAACGATGACACTTACTCAACTTGCAGAGGAGATCACTATCTCTCCAAAGGTTGATACTCTATTTGTTACCTCAGAGGCGCAAACTGTTGATGTGTCAGTTAGTACTAATGTTGATTGGTTCGCTGCCTCTTCTGAGTCATGGGTCTCTATTACAGCCATAACAGCCGTTAAGACAATTGCTCCATATTTGTTGACACTCGATTTTCAGGAGAATACAGATATCAACTTTAGAGTTTCGACAATCACTTTAACTCAAGACGATTTAGATTACTCTAACGATACAACCTTCGTAGCATACCAATATGGTACAGGTAGCCTTGATAGTGATGAGAATATGTTGGCTGAACTTTATTACGCAACAAATGGTCAAAACTGGACTAATTCATGGGATATTAACGGTTCTGTCGAGGATTGGTATGGCGTAACAATAGGAGTGCGTCAAGGTGAGAAACGAGTTATTAGATTGGATCTAAGCGATAATAACCTAGTTGGTACAATACCTTCAGAGCTTGGAAGTGTAAGTTATCTTGAGGAGATTGCACTGCAAGACAATGACCTTACAGGTGAAATACCAGTGGAATTAGGGAATCTATTTGAACTAAGATACTTATACCTATATAACAATAGTTTGAGCGGAACTCTACCTGAGCAGATATTTACACCACAATACCTAGTGCGTGTTCACCTAGGTGGCAATACACTTGAAGGAACTATTCCAGAGGCTGTTTGCGATTTAGAGAGTTTGAATATTTTAGGATTAGAAAATAATAACCTAACTGGTACTCTGCCAGAAACATTAGGTAGCTCATCTGTGTTAGATGCAATTTATGTACAAGGAAACCAACTCTCAGGTGAGTTACCATCTACGTATAGCAAAAACGTAAAATGGAAAACCTGGAGTCCTCAGGTATATATATGTCCTCAGCAGAGCGGCTTTGGATTTGATAATTGTAGTATTTAATCGAATTTGGTGGGTTAGCTACTGTTTAGCGGCTGTTTAGCGACTTTGTTTAGTTTAGCGGCTTTCACTTACATGAGCTGAAGCTCATGCTTGTAGTAATAGATTTTTATTTCTTATGCTTCATGCCTACGGCATGGCAACGAAATAAAAATCTATTACTATTTTTGGCTGCGCCAAAAAAGTGAAAGCCGAGGCGTACCCTAGACTATCAAAAAAGAAGAACTGTTGTTTAAGGTTTTTTAAGAAAAAAACCACGCGGTAGACTACTATGAGCCATTTTTATCTTCCTGGCTATCGCCAGTTCGCTAAAAAAGACTCCTAGCAGCCTACCGCTGGTAAAAAAACCTTCGTCGCTACCGCTCCTCGGGCTCACTAGCGTTCGCTGGGGATTCTCATGTAGGTGATGGGTGGCTTCGCGATAGTTGAAGGTTTGTCTGTTTGTTTGTTTGTTTGTTTGTTTGTTTGTTTGTTTGTTTGTTTGTTTGTTTGTTGATTCGATTTTTTTGTGGATTATTGGGGGTGAAAGCAAAAAAATAGCACTTTTTTTAAAAAAAATGCAAAAAAAGTGATTCTAAATTTGGATTAAGAGATTTTTTTCATACCTTTGCAGTCCAAAATGTGGTGAAAGTTTGCCGATGTAGCTCAGTTGGTCAGAGCAGCTGATTTGTAATCAGCAGGTCGTGGGTTCGAATCCCTCCATCGGCTCAACTCCACGCGAAGAGGCTTTAGATTTCTGATTCTTAATGCTATTAAAACAAAATAAGTTTTAAATAGTTTTGTAATTAAATAAATCTTTACTATCTTTGTGCGGAATTATTGAAATAGTGAAACAAAATTGGGGAGATACCAAAGTGGCCAACTGGGGCAGACTGTAAATCTGCTGGCGTACGCCTTCGTAAGTTCGAATCTTGCTCTCCCCACAAAAAATAAACTGCGGAAGTAGCTCAGTTGGTAGAGCATTAGCCTTCCAAGCTAAGGGTCGCGAGTTCGAACCTCGTCTTCCGCTCAAGTTATTTTAGAATTAATTAGTAATTACATAATAAAAATTACCAGACATGGCAAAAGAAAAATTTGACCGTTCCAAACCACACGTAAACATTGGTACAATTGGACACGTAGACCACGGTAAAACAACTCTTACCGCTGCCATTACTACAGTTTTGGCAAAGAATGGACTTTCAGAACTTCGTAGTTTTGACTCTATTGACAACGCTCCTGAAGAGAAAGAGCGTGGTATTACAATCAACACAGCTCACGTTGAATACCAAACAGCTAACCGTCACTATGCTCACGTAGACTGTCCAGGACACGCGGACTACGTTAAAAACATGGTAACTGGTGCTGCTCAAATGGACGGTGCAATTCTTGTTGTTGCTGCGACTGATGGCCCTATGCCTCAAACTCGCGAACACATTCTTCTTGCTCGTCAGGTAAATGTTCCTAAAATCGTAGTATTCCTTAACAAAGTTGACATGGTTGACGACGAAGAGATGCTAGAACTAGTAGAAATGGAGGTTCGTGAACTTCTTAGCTTCTACCAATATGATGGTGACAACGCTCCTATCATCAAAGGTTCTGCTCTAGGTGGTCTTAACGGTGAGGCTAAATGGGAAGAGGCTATCATGGAACTTATGAATAATGTAGACGAATATATTCCAATTCCTCCACGTGATAACCAAAAACCATTCCTTATGCCAGTTGAGGATGTATTCTCGATCACAGGTCGTGGTACAGTACTTACAGGTCGTATCGAAACAGGTATCGTTAACGTAGGTGACCCAGTTGAAATCATCGGTTTAGGTGAAAAACCAAAAACTTCAGTTTGTACAGGTGTTGAGATGTTCCGTAAATTACTTGACTCAGGTGAGGCAGGTGACAACGTAGGTCTTTTGATGCGTGGTATCGACAAGAAAGATGTAAAACGTGGTATGGTTGTAGCTAAACCAGGTTCAATCACTCCTCATACAACTTTCAAAGCTGAGGTTTATATCCTTAAGAAAGAAGAGGGTGGACGTCACACTCCATTCCATAACAAATATCGCCCACAATTCTATCTTCGTACTCTAGACGTAACTGGTGAAGTTACTCTTCCAGAAGGCGTAGATATGGTAATGCCAGGTGATAACGTTACAATCACTGTAGAGCTTATCTACCCAGTTGCTATCAATGTTGGTCTACGTTTCGCTATCCGCGAAGGTGGTAGAACAGTTGGTGCTGGTCAGATCACAGAGATTAACTAATATTACCTATATAGTTTAAAGTGTGGCTATCTTTATTAGCCACACAACTTACGAGTGTAGTTCAAGGGTAGAATAGCGGTCTCCAAAACCGTTGATGGGAGTTCGAATCTCTCCACTCGTGCCAAAATCAGAGAACAATGAAGTTTATAGAATACGTTAAAAACTCATATTTTGAGTTGGTTCAAAAAGTGACATGGCCTACGCGCAGTCAATTACATAATTCAGCAATAGTTGTTATAATAGCTTCCCTATTATTTGCACTTGTAATTCTTGCGATGGATGTAACTTTTGAAAATATAATGAAGGCTGTTTACAGCATTCTTTATTAATATCAACAACGATTAATATGAGCGAAAATACTAATATGCAATGGTATGTGTTACGAGCCATTGGTGGAAAAGAGAAAAAGGTTAAAGAGTACATTGAGGCGGAAGTTCGCAACAGTGGACTTGATAACTATATTTCACAGGTTCTTATCCCAACAGAGAAAGTTTATCAGATTAGAAATGGTAAGAAAATCTCTAAAGATAGAATCTCTTATCCAGGTTACGTATTAATTGAAGCTCACTTAACAGGAGAGATTCCGCACATCTTACGTAATGTTCCAAACGTTATGGGTTTCTTAGGAGATCCAAAAAATCCTGCACTAGGCGCAGTACCACTCCGCAAGGATGAAGTAAATCGCATATTGGGATATGTTGACGAGTTGGCACAGAGCGAGGAGGTGAACGAGACTCCTTTCCTTGTCGGAGAATCTGTAAAAGTTATCGACGGTCCTTTTGCAACTTTTGTTGGTACAATCGATGAGGTTGACAACGAGCGTAAAAAGCTAGTCGTTTCTGTGAAGATCTTTGGCGGTAAGACTCCAATGGAACTTAACTTTGTTCAAGTAGAAAAAGAAAATTAAATTATTTAATCACCATGGCAAAAGAGGTTGCTGCGTTTATTAAATTGCAGATCAAGGGTGGAGCTGCAAATCCTTCACCACCAGTTGGACCAGCATTAGGTTCAAAAGGAGTCAACATAATGGACTTCTGCAAACAATTTAACGCACGTACACAAGAAAGTGCAGGTAAAGTTTTACCTGTAATTATCACCGTTTATAGTGATAAATCTTTCGACTTTATCATCAAACAGCCACCAGTAGCCGTTCAAATCAAAGACGCAGCTAAAATTCAGTCTGGATCAAAAGAGCCTAACCGTACAAAAGTTGGTTCTATTACTTGGGAACAAGTACAAGCGATCGCTGAAAATAAGATGCCTGATATGAACTGTTTTGAATTGTCTTCGGCAATGAAAATGGTCGCTGGTACAGCCAGAAGTATGGGTGTTAAAGTTGAGGGCGAATTTCCTAACAATTTGTAATTAGATTACCAATCATGAGTAAGCTGACTAAAAATCAAAAAATAGCCCTTTCTAAAATCGAGCCAGACAGAATCTACAAGATTGAAGAGGCTGCAAGTCTAGTAAAAGAGATTACTTATACTAAATTTGACGCGTCATTTGATATTGATGTTCGTTTGGGAGTAGATCCAAGAAAAGCAAACCAGATGGTAAGAGGAGTTGTAACTCTTCCTCACGGTACAGGTAAAGAGACTAGAGTTCTAGTTCTTTGTACTCCTGACAAAGAGGCAGAGGCAACAGCTGCAGGAGCTGATTTCGTAGGTCTTGACGAATATATCGACAAGATCAAAGGAGGTTGGACTGATGTAGATGTTATTATCACTACTCCTACGGTTATGGCAAAGGTTGGAGCACTAGGACGTATCCTAGGTCCACGTGGTCTTATGCCAAACCCAAAAACTGGTACTGTGACAATGGAAGTAGGAAAGGCAGTTACTGAAGTAAAAGCGGGTAAAATCGACTTTAAAGTAGACAAATTCGGTATCGTACACACAACAATGGGTAAGGTATCATTCACTCCAGAGCAACTCGTAGAGAATGTAAAAGAGTTTATGAGTACTATCATTAAATTGAAACCATCCACTGTTAAGGGTGCTTATATCAACAGCGTTTACGTTTCATCGACTATGAGTCCTGGCGTTCCTGTAGAGATTAAATCAGTAGAGAAATAACATAAAAAAGCCTTAAAAAATGAAAAAGGAGGAAAAAACATTAGTTATTAACGCTCTCGCTGAGAAATTACAATCATTCCCTCATTATTACATTACAGATGTAGCAGACTTAAATGCTGCAACTACAGCCGAATTACGTGCTGAGTGTTTTAAAAGAGGTGTTACTTTGGTAGTAGTTAAAAATACACTATTGCGCGAAGCATTGAAGCAAGCTGGCAAGGAGAGTGAGGAAATCACAGCAATCCTTAAAGGATCATCTTCAGTTATGTTTTGTGAAGTAGGTAACGTACCTGCTAAACTTATCAAAGAATATGGTAAGAAGTATGGTAAACCACTACTCAAAGCTGCATGTGTAGACGAATGTGTTTATGTTGGTAGCGACTACCTTGAGACTCTTGTTAACATCAAGTCTCGTGAGGAGCTTATCGCCGACGTTGTTGCACTTCTACAATCTCCAGCGAAAAACGTTATTTCTGCGCTTCAATCAAGCGGACAGAAAATTTCGGGTATTGTTAAAACATTATCTGAGAAAGCTGAATAATCAGCATAAATTTATTTTTTTAAACAAATTTTGTCAAACAATTTAAAAATACATAAAATGGCAGACATCAAGCAAATAGCTGAAGAGTTAGTAAACTTAACAGTTAAAGAGGTAAATGAACTTGCAACTATTTTAAAAGAGGAATATGGCATCGAGCCAGCAGCTGCGGCTGTTGCTGTTGCTGCTCCTGCTGCTGCGGCAGAGGCTGCTGCTGAAAAAACATCTTTTGATGTAATTTTGAAAGCTGCAGGTGGTGCAAAACTACAAGTAGTAAAAACAGTTAAAGAAGTAGCTGGTCTTGGTCTTAAAGAGGCTAAAGATTTAGTAGATGCTGCTCCTAAAGCAATTAAAGAGGGTGTTTCTAAAGAAGAAGCTGAAGCTCTTAAAGCTGCTCTAGAAGAGGCAGGTGCTGAGGTAGAGGTTAAATAATTACCCTAACTCGTTAGTATCAGGTATAGAGTCTATGCATATAGCCTCTATGCCTTTTTCTTGTCTTTGATGTAAATATAGTCAAAGACGCACAAACAATAGATGATTATGGCTTGAAAACCAGTGATTTATATTAGGTTTTAGTCGTGATTCTCGACGATTTTTGGCAGAGAAAATACTCTAGTCAAATTTTTAGGATACATCATCAAAAAAAAGATTCAATGTCTGAAAAAGCGTTAAATAATCGTATTAGTTTTTCTTCAACAAATTCGCGGATGGCCTATCCCGATCTTTTGGAGATACAACTTAAATCATTCCACGATTTCTTCCAATTAGATACTACCCAGGAGAATCGAAAAACAGAAGGGTTATATAGAGTTTTCTTAGAGAACTTCCCAATTTCTGACACGCGAAATAACTTCGTCCTCGAGTTTATTGATTATTATATCGATCCTCCTCGTTACAGTATAGACGAGTGTTTAGAGCGTGGTTTAACCTATAATGTGCCTTTAAAAGCTAAATTAAAGCTTTATTGTACCGATCCTGATCATGAAGATTTTGCTACAGTTGTACAAGATGTTTATTTTGGTATGATACCATATATGACACCTAGGGGTACTTTTGTTATCAATGGAGCTGAGCGTGTTATTGTATCGCAGCTGCACCGTTCGCCAGGTGTGTTCTTTGGTCAGAGCACTCACTCAAACGGTACTAAACTTTACTCTGCGCGTATTATTCCTTTCAAAGGTTCGTGGATTGAGTTTGCTACAGACATCAACAATGTGATGTATGCCTATATCGACAGAAAGAAAAAGCTTCCTGTAACTACACTTCTTCGTGCAATTGGTTACGAGAGTGACAGTCAAATCTTGGAAATTTTTAATCTAGCTGATGAGATTAAGGTAACAAAAAGTTCGCTTAAAAAGGCCGTTGGTCGTAAGCTTGCTGCGCGTGTTCTTAAATCATGGGTTGAGGATTTCGTAGATGAAGATACAGGTGAGGTTGTTTCTATCGAGCGTAACGAGATTATTATTGATCGTGAGACAGTAATTACTGAGGAGCACCTTGATGATATTATCGAGGCTGGTTCTAAGACAATCCTAATTTACAAGGAGGGTCAAAACAGTGCTGACTACACTATTGTTTCTAACACATTACAGAAAGACCCTTGTAACTCTGAAAAAGAGGCAGTGGTTTATATATATAGGCAACTTCGCTCGTCTGAGCCACCAGATGAGGCTACAGCGCGCGATGTTATCGACAAACTATTCTTCTCGGATAAACGCTATGACCTTGGTGGAGTAGGCCGTTTCCGTTTGAATAAAAAATTGGAATTAACAATTGATGAGTCTGTTCGCGTATTGACACGTGAGGATATGATATCAATTATTAAATATCTTATCAATCTTATCTCTTCAAAAACTGATGTGGATGATATTGACCACCTTAGCAACCGTCGTGTACGTACAGTTGGTGAGCAGTTAGCTAACCAATTTTCTGTAGGTTTTGCACGTATGGCGCGTACAATTCGTGAGAGAATGCATGTTCGTGACAACGAGGTGTTTACACCGATCGAGCTTATTAACGCTAAGACTCTATCTTCAGTGATTAATTCGTTCTTTGGTACTAACCAGCTTTCGCAGTTTATGGATCAAACCAATCCACTTGCAGAGATGACTCACAAGCGTCGTCTTTCAGCTCTTGGACCTGGTGGTCTTTCTCGTGAGAGAGCAGGTTTTGAGGTTCGTGACGTTCACTACACTCACTACGGTCGTCTATGTCCGATTGAGACTCCTGAGGGACCAAATATCGGTCTTATCTCTTCTCTTTGTGTATATGCGAAGATTAGCGACATGGGCTTTATCGAGACACCTTACCGCAAAGTTACTGACGGTAGAGTAGATGTTACTAAGTCGGGCGTTAAATATTTCTCTGCTGAGGAGGAAGAGGACAAGATGATTGTTCACGCAAATGCAGCCATTGATAACGAGGGTAACTTCTTAAACCCTGATAAAATCAAGGCGCGTTTTAATGGCGATTATCCAGCTGTTACAGCTACAGAGGTTGAACTTATGGACGTTGCTCCAAATCAGATTGCCTCAATCGCTGCATCGCTTATTCCATTCCTAGAGCATGATGATGCTAACCGTGCATTGATGGGTTCTAATATGATGCGTCAAGCAGTGCCTCTTCTTAAAGCTGAAGCTCCAATTGTGGGAACAGGTTTAGAGGTTGAGGTTATCAAAGATAGTCGTGTTCAGGTTGTTGCTGAGAAAAATGGAGAGGTTGTATTTGCAGATGCAAAAGAGATTCATGTTAAGTATGAGATGAGTGAAACAGATCTTCTTGTTACATTTGATCCTGAGATTACAGTTTACAAACTTCCAAAATATCGCAAAACAAACCAGAGTACCTCAATTTCTCTTCGTCCAGTTGTTCGTGGCGGACAGAAAATCAAGAAAGGACAGATTTTAACTGAGGGTTATTCAACACAACAAGGTGAGTTAGCATTAGGTAAAAACCTAAAAGTAGCGTTCATGCCTTGGAAAGGATATAACTTTGAGGATGCAATCGTAATTTCTGAGCGTTTGGTTAGAGAGGATGTTTACACTTCAGTTCATGTTGATGAGTATATCATGGAGGTTCGCGACACTAAACGTGGTGTTGAAGAGCTAACTTCAGATATCCCAAATGTTTCGGAGGATGCTACTCGTGACCTAGATGATAATGGTATCATTCGCATCGGTTCGGTAGTTAAACCTGGTGATATTCTAGTAGGTAAAATCACCCCTAAAGGTGAGTCAGATCCTTCACCAGAAGAGAAACTTCTACGTGCAATCTTTGGCGACAAAGCTGGCGACGTAAAAGATGCATCTTTAAAAGCTCAGCCATCTCTTTATGGTGTTGTAATTGGCAGCAAGCTGTTTGCACGTGCAAATAAAGAGGGTGGAAAACGAGGTAAAACAACTGAAAAAACAGAATTAGAAAAAGCAGACGCAGCATTTTTGCTAGAAGTTGAAAAGCTTAAAGTTATCGTACTAGATAAGTTAAAAGTGATTCTAAACGGAAAATCTTCTGCAGGAGTATCTGATTTAATCGGAACAAAAGTTGTTAATAAAGACGTAATCTATACAGAATCATTGATTAGTGGTATTGATTTGGTTAACGTTAACCCAGTGGGTTGGCTTACAGACAAGAAAGAGTCTGAAATTGTTAAACAAATTATCAACAACTACACAATAAAATACAAAGAGTTGGATGCAGCTCTTAAGAGAAAGAAACACGCTATTACAAATGGCGATGAGCTACCAACAGGCATCATTCAATTGGCAAAAGTATATATTGCTAAGAAACGTAAGTTGAGAGTTGGTGACAAGATGGCAGGTCGTCACGGTAACAAAGGTATCGTAGCTAGAGTTGTTCGTGATGAGGATATGCCGTTCTTAGAAGATGGTAGCACAGTTGACATAGTTCTTAATCCACTTGGTGTACCTTCTCGTATGAACCTTGGACAGATTTACGAAACTGTTTTAGGATGGGCAGGTAAAGAGCTTGGATTAAAGTTTGCGACGCCAATTTTTGATGGTGCATCGTTAGAAGAGATTAATGAGTATGCTGAAAAGGCTAATATTCCTAGAAGCGGACGTACTTTCTTATTTGACGGTGGAACAGGAGAGCAGTTTGATTTACCAGCAACAGTAGGTGTGGTTTATATGCTTAAGCTAGGCCACATGGTTGATGACAAAATGCATGCTCGTTCGATTGGACCATATTCGTTAATTACTCAACAGCCACTTGGAGGTAAGGCACAGTTCGGGGGTCAACGTTTCGGAGA
>JAWXTQ010000026.1:0-18933 GCA_044433405.1 Rikenellaceae bacterium | reverse complement strand
GGATAAAAACAGAGTGTTAGCAATCACCAAGAGCGACATGTTGGATCAAGAGTTGACCGACGAACTATCAGCAGAGATAAATGCTAGTCATATAGATATACCTTATGTATTTATTTCGAGCGTTACTCTTTACAATCTTCAAGAGCTAAAAGATAAGCTTTGGGCCTCTCTACACTAGAGAGGTTATAGCTTTTAGTTTAACCTATTACTATTTTAATGAGTGGCTATATGCGAAATATTTTTCTAATATTCATGTTAGTTCCAATATGTCTATTGGCATCCGAGCAGAGAGTCAGTAATGAGACTAAGCTTGCGGAATTAGATGCGGCTATATTAAATATAGATATTTATCAAGAAGCAAAAAACAGCCGCATAGAGCAATTAAAATATAGCATCTCAACCACTCAAGACAGAGATCAACAGCAAATCTTAAATGTGATGCTCTACGGTGAGTATGCAAAATATGACAGCAACGCAGCCTTTGAACTGGTATCGGAGATGTTGACTGAAAACAACATTAATGGAGAAATAAAAAATCACGCCTCTTGGAGTATTAGAAGAGCATTTCTCTACACCGCAAGTGGACTACTCAAAGAGGCTTTTGACACACTCGACTATCTTAGACCAACACTTAGTGACGATCAAACTCTACTGATGTATTATCAGCAAATGGAGTACTTAAATTCACACATGGGGCAATACAGCTTTGGAAATGACAAACTTTCGCCCTCTTACTATGAGCGTAAAACCAGCTATACAGACTCTATATCACTAGTCATAAACGATAAAGATAGATACTATTTAATAAACAAAGGGTGGCAGCATTACAATAGTGACTCAACTGAATACTATCGAAAAAAGATAGAAGAACGCTACCTATCATCAAACAGAGACAACAGCGATGATGCAATGGATGCGTACACCGTTGCTCACCTATACAATTCAAAGGGTGACAATCAAAAATTCACCACCTATTTAATCGAATCGGCTATTGCTGATGTCAAATCGTGCAATCATGACATTGCATCTTTGCAAGAGCTAGCAAAAATAATGTTAACTAATGGAGATGTTGAAAGGGCATACTCATATCTATCGTACGCTCTCGAGAGAGCTAAAAACTTTGGTGATAGAGTGCGAATAATGGAGATCTCTACCCTACTCGATGCTACCTATAGTCAGTTGCTCACAAAAAACAAAGTACAATCAAAACGATTGGCAATATTCTCGTTGCTAATTTTTCTCTTTTTTTGCGTAGTAGTTACTCTATCGCTTAATGTGATTATGAAAAATAAGAAATTAAGAGTAGCACTATCTAATTTGGATAAAGCAAACTTAAATTTAGACCAACACATACTACAGTTAGAGCAGGTAAATCAAAACCTATCGGCTGCACACGACAATCTTAAAGAGCTAAACAACAGGTTGATGGATAGCAACTTCATCAAAGAGAACTACATCGCCAACACATTTGAGGTGTGCTCTACCCATATTAGCAAGATGGAGAAGATATTTACAAAAATTGCAACTCTAGTGCGTAGCAACAAAACAGAGGAGCTAAGACGTTATTGCGACTCATCACTTCTGGTCAATAGTGAGCTAAAAGTGATGTACGAAGCTTTTGACTACACATTTTTGAAAATGTACCCCAATTTTATCGACAACTTCAACAAACTACTACTACCTGACAAGCAGATAAAATTACGCTCTCACGAGACTCTCAATACTGAGCTGCGCATAATAGCTTTAAATAGATTGGGTATCTCTGACAATCAGAAGATATCAACTATACTACACTGCTCTGTTCAAACAGTGTATAACAACCTGCAAAAAACCAAAAACAGAACCGAGCTTTCAGGCAAGGAGCTACTTGCTGCGATTCAAAATATTGATTAGCTTGAGGTGCTAAAGTCGTTTTCCTTCAACCAATATTAACTTACTTAAAATCGTTTTAATATTTACATAATCAACTAATAAACAACTGGTTATGTTTTAATGCATTTACTTTCTGATTTACTCCATGGTAGAAAGCATACAACAAGTTTTAATTTTGCATCGTAATCAATTAAACTAAAATTTATGTTATCACTGCTAAGAAAAACATCTTTAAGCACAGTAGCAATAGCTATATGCGCAACAACCTTAATCGCAAAAGAGTCGAATATTGACAAACAAGTAGAAAAGCTCCTTGCAAAAATGACACTCGAAGAGAAAATAGGGCAGCTTAATTTACTCTCCGACCCCTATATTTCGACAGGGGCAGGAGCCGCTGTAAACCCACACAACGACAACATGGATGAACAAATCCGCAATGGAGAGGTGGGTAGCTTTTTGAACGTTCTAGGTGCTGAAAAAACCTATAGACTCCAAAAAATAGCAGTCGAAGAGTCGCGTTTGGGTATTCCTTTGCTTTTTGGTTATGATGTAATACATGGTTACAAAACAATATTTCCTATACCGCTTGCTGATGCTGCAAGTTTTGACCGTGAGGCTATCGAAATGAGTGCGCACTACATGTCAAAAGAGGCAGCCGCTAGTGGAATCAACTGGACTTACGCTCCAATGGTGGATATCTCACGTGACCCACGCTGGGGTAGAATAATGGAGGGTGCTGGTGAGGATGTGTATTTAACAACTCAAGCTACACTAGCTCGAATACGCGGTATTCAAGGTGAGTCGATGAGTGATAACGAGACGATAGCTGCCTGTGCTAAACACTTTGTTGGATATGGAGGAGCTTTAGCAGGTCGTGATTACAGCTCACTAGATGTGTCACAACGCACCCTAGAGGAGGTCTATTTTCCACCATTCAAAGCGGCAGTCGAAGCTGGCGTAGCAACTATAATGTCGTCGTTTAACAGCGTCAATGGAGAACCTGCCTCAACAAGCAGATATTTAATGCATGATGTATTAAGAGAAAAGTGGGGTTTTGATGGCTTTGTGGTGTCGGACTGGGCATCTATTGCCGAGACTATAGAACATGGAACTGCCAAAAATAGCTTAGAGGCTGCATATAATGGGTTGAATGCTGATGTGGATATGGATATGTGTGGTGATTTATACATAAAACATGCTAAGGAGCTTCTTGAAAGTGGTCGTATTACTATTGATGAGATTAATCAAATGGTTAGACGTATACTAAAAATTAAATTTGAGTTGGGTTTGTTTGATGACCCATACAAGTACAGCAATAGCAACAGAGAGAGCGAAATAGTTTTGGCTGAGGAGAATTTTGAGGCATCACGCGAAGTAGCAAAACGCTCTATTGTGCTATTAAAAAACGAAAATCAACTTCTTCCACTCTCTAAAGAGGTTAAACGCATTGCAGTGATTGGACCTCTAGCTAATGATGCCGATGCCCCTATCGGAAACTGGAGAGCTTTAGGAGAATCTAACTCAGCAGTAACTCTTTTAGATGGTATCAAAGCGGCAGTAGGCAGCGATGTTGATGTTGTATATGCTGAAGGGTGTCGTTTGGCTAACAATGAGAGTCTCGATTTTTTTGTACAGCTTGACATAGAGAGCACTGATCGCTCTGGTTTTGCTGAGGCTATCGAGGCAGCGCGCTCAGCTGACGTAGTGATTATGGCTCTGGGAGAGAATGCTTATATGTCGGGAGAGTGTCGTAGCTATGCCGATATATCGCTTAAGGGGTTGCAAAGTGAGTTACTTGAGAAAGTAAGTGAGGTTGGCACTCCAATAGTGATGGCACTTTTCACTGGACGACCACTAGTGATTACCGAGGAGGCTGACAATTGTGATGCTATTTTAAATTGTTGGCTACTTGGTTCAGAATCGGGGAGTGCAATTGCTGATGTGATATTTGGCGACTATAACCCCTCTGGCAAACTTCCTGCTACATTTCCATACCATTTAGGTCAAGTTCCTATCTACTATAGCGAATTAAACAGTGGTCGACCATACAATCCTAATCCGTATGGATTTAGCTCAAAATATAGAGATATCCCCAATACCCCTCTTTACGCTTTTGGCCATGGTCTTAGCTACACTACTTTTGATTACGAAAAGATTACACTTAGCAGTGATAAACTATTGATGGACGGCTCAATAACTGTTTGTGTAACAGTTAAAAATAGTGGAGACTACGATGGCGCAGAGGTGGTTCAACTCTATGTGCGCGATGTGATTGGGAATGGCGTTTCACGCCCTTTGATTGAGTTAAAAGGATTTGAAAAAGTGTTTATTGGAAGAGGTGAAAGCACACAAGTCGAATTTACACTTAAACCCGACGATTTAGCTTTCTATCGTATTGACAATAAATTTGCCCCAGAGGCAGGTGAATTCAAACTCTTTGTTGGTGGAGCTTCGGATAATTTACCTTTATCAACTAGCTTTATACTAGTTGAATAAACCACTAAGATTAGCAGTAAAAAATAAATATTTTTTTACTGCTAATCTCAACTTATATCAATGTTTGCTATGTGGTATTTTACAATATTTTGGCTAAAATTGGTAAGATGAAAAAAAATTCATACCTTTAAGCCTTAAAAAATAAGATAAAAACAGATAGCTATGAAGTTTAAAATCTCAAGTGCACTACTATCTCACGTATTGCAAAATGCTTATAAAGCGATAAGTCCAAAGCAGACAATGCCAATTTTGGGCTACTTTTTGTTTGTATTAAAAGAAGAAAAATTGACAGTCACGGCCTCCGATTTAGACTCTACGATTATAGCAGAGATTGAGGTGGAGAGTTTAAATAATGGAAGTGGTAGAATTGCTGTTCCTGCAAATACTTTCATGGATGTGTTGCGTGAACTAGGCGACCAACCTATCACTATCGAGATTGACCAAGATAATTTTGAGATTAAAATGACATGGTCAACAGGCGATATTGTTGTTACTGGACTTAATGGATTTGGCTATCCTGAAATTGAAAATCAAAACATAATTGGTCAACCAACCAGCTTGACACTTAAAAGCGAAGAGCTAATAGCTGGCATCTCTAAAAGCCACTTTGCTACATCTAACGGCACTGCTCGTCCAATTTTGACAGGTATTTTAATCGACATAACTCCTGAGAATGTCTTTTTTGTAGCTACCGATGCTCATCAACTTGTGAAGCTCACAATTGTCAAACACACTGACATCGAAGAGCCAACATCTATAATAATTCCTAAAAAGACTGCCCTCTTATTGAGAAGCATAATATCTAAAGATGATGGTGATGTCGTTTTGGAATTTGGAGGTAACAATATAAAATTCACAGTAGGAGGCTACTCATATATTAGCCGAATAATTGAGGGTAAATTCCCTAACTACAATGGTGCAATTCCTTTGAGTAATCCCAACAAAGTCACAGTTAATCGTCTAGAGCTTCTAAATAGCATTAAACGCGTATCGGTGTGTTCTAAAAACAGCAACAACCTAATTAGCTTGTCGGTTACTGCTGACAATATATTCTTAGAGGCTAAAGATTTTGCATACTCATCAAGTGCAAACGACAACGTTGCATGTTGTTATGAAGGCCTAGAAGAAAAGATTGAGATCAACCTTAAGGCGGTTAATTTTATTGACATGTTGTCTGCACTATCTTCTAACGATGTATTACTAGAGATGTCTGGCAATACAAGAGCGGTGTTATTGAGTGCAATTGACAGCGAAGATGTGCTTGAAAAGAGCATAATAATGATGTTGATGCCTGTTACAATTTAAAATTTTCAAAATGAGTTTAAATCTAAAAAATCCTATAGTTTTTTTCGATCTAGAGACTACAGGTACTGATATATCTAAAGATAGAATTGTTGAAATTTCTATCTTGAAAGTATTACCTGGAGGCGAAAAAGAGCCACCTAAGACTCGTCGTATAAACCCTGGCATGCCAATTCCTGCTGAGGCTTCGGCAGTGCATGGCATTTATGATGAAGATGTTAAAGATTGTCCCCAATTTAAAGCTATAGCTAAATCGCTTGCTGCGTATATCGAGGGGTGTGATTTTGCAGGATTTAACTCAAATAGGTTTGATGTTCCACTGCTTGCAGAGGAGTTCATCAGAGCTGATGTAAATGTAAATTTCAGCAAACGTAAATTTGTTGATGTTCAAAACATATTTCACAAGATGGAACAGCGAACTTTAGTCGCTGCCTATAAGTTCTATTGCGACAAAGATCTATCTGATGCTCACTCTGCTGAGGCCGACACGATAGCAACTTATGAGGTACTACTAAAGCAAATAGAACGCTACGAGGAGATTGAAAATGATATTGACTTCTTATCTCAATTCTCTACTCGCACAAAGAACGTTGATTTTGCTGGACGTATTATCCTAGATGATAATGGAGTCGAGGTGTTTAGCTTTGGCAAATATAGAGGACAGTCAGTTGCTGCGGTATTTGCAAAAGATCCATCTTACTATAACTGGATAATTAATGGAGATTTCCCATCCTACACAAAAAAAATAGTTACTGAGATAAGGTTGAAAAATGGATAAGAAAAACACTTCACACATAAATAAACTATTGTTAACACTATCATTAGTTTTTTTGTTTTTTGCAACAACGAGCGTAGATGCGTCCGAAGTTACAAAGACAAAAAAAGTGAAAGGGTGTTTGACTCATGTCTTAAATCATGGGGAGGACCTACCATCTCTCATTCGTCGTTATGAGATTGCTCTTGAGGATATCAAAGAGTACAATCCAATTATCGACAAAGAGCTAGAGGTTGGACAGCTTGTCTATATTCCAAGAAAAAAGGTAGGAAAAGCATCACCTGAGAAAATTGCAGCAGATATTAAAATGCTGAGTGATTTAGCTACACCACAAGAGGAGGCCACTGAAGATAAAGTGCACGATGAGGTGGAAGAACTAGAGGGAACAAACACATTACAAGACACGCTAAGAATCCACAAGCATACCGTTAAAGAGGGCGAAACATTCTACTCTATCAGTCGTCTATATGGTGTAAGCGTTGAAAACATACAGGTTTTCAATCCTATGGTTAGCCGTAACGAGATTTCGACTGGCACGACGCTTAATATTCCTATTAAAAACATTCTAGTTGAAGAGGAGATTGGTGAAAGTAAAGAATCGGCAGGGTTGGCACACCTCGAATTTAAAGCTCACAATAGCAAAGCTATTAAAGTAACCCTTATCTTGCCATTGAAGAGCGATAATGTTCAATCTGTTCAATTCACCGACTTCTATCAAGGCTTTTTAGCGGGGTTGGACTCGCTTAAAAACGAGGGTGTTTCGGTAGCAATGAATGTGATTAACCTTGAGCGTAATAGTGCTAAGATTGACGATATTATCACATCGCCAGCACTCCTAGAGAGTGATATTATATTTGGTCCAGTTTATGCCGAGCAGTTTGCTAGGGTTGCAGAGACAGTTTCTCATAAGAATATTCCAATTGTATCTCCTTTAGGGGCTGTAAATAGTGAGGGAAAGAATGTGTTTCAAGTTTCTCCAAATCCACTGACTAAATATGACAAATTGCGTGAGCATCTAGATTCAAAACATTTGGTGTTGCTCTCAACAAAAAATGACGATAGTGAATTCCTTGACAAAATCAGAGAATTTGCTCCCAACCAGATTATAACTTTACCATTCGATATTAAGCGCGAAGCAGAGGGTTATGCTAAAGACTTGCCTACCGACAAACCGTCGATATATTTAGTTGCTACTACAGATGCCACTCAGGCTGATGCGATAGTTTCGAAAATTGGAGCAATTAAAGATTTTGGACTTGGTAGAGATATCACCACGATTGCTACATCTCGAATAGCAAGATTTACAAATATAAATCCTGCTCTACTTTTTGATGCAGACGTTAGCTACACTACCTCATATCATGCCGATAGAACTGACAAATTGGTGTTAGAATTTGACAATAGATATATGACTCTATTTGGGAAACTCCCTACTCTATATAGTTATAGAGGATACGACGTGGCGATGTTTTTCCTAGGGTCAATGAAGGAGTTTGGAAGTGATTTTAACGACTATATCGTCGATTATTTCACAACTATCTTGCAAGTGACATACAAATTTACAACAGATGGCTCACATAGTAAGCTAGAAAATAGCGAATGGATGCTTGTAAGATACAGACCAAATTTCAATATTGAGGTTAGATAAAAACAAAAGAAACAGAAGAAATAAAAGAAACCAAAAAACACTCCTTTATCCAAGAACTTAGAGGCAAAGGAGCGTTAATATTTAAACTAATAAATAACTAGACAAATTACATTACGAAATAATTCATTATTAAAATGAGTTATTATAGGGAAGGCGAAAGTTTCCCCTAAACAATTTACAACTTATGAATATACTTAAAATTGGAAATTTATCAGCTAAATTTCCTATTGTGCAGGGTGGAATGGGAGTAGGTATCTCTCTCTCAGGTCTTGCTTCTGCCGTGGCTAATGCAGGCGGTATTGGCGTAATATCTGCTGCAGGCATTGGTCTTGTACATAGAAAATTATCTTCTAACTTTTGCGAAGCGAGCAAACTCGGTCTAGCCGAAGAAATTTCACGCGCAAGAGCAAAGACAAAAGGCATTATTGGTGTTAATATCATGGTCGTTCTTACAAACTTCTCCGATATGGTAAAAACAGCAATAGCCGAAAAAGCAGATATTATCTTTTCTGGCGCTGGTTTGCCACTCGATTTACCATCGTTTTTAACTAAAGATAGCGCTACAAAACTCGTGCCAATAGTTTCGAGCAGTAGAGCTGCGAAGTTAATTTGTGAAAAATGGAAGAATAATTACGACTATCTACCTGATGCAATAGTGCTTGAAGGACCTAAGGCAGGTGGACATCTCGGATATAAAGTTGCCGATATCGACAAAGAAACAAGTTCGTTGGAGTGTACTTTGCCAGATCTAGTAAAGGAGATTAACGTAATTGAGAAAAAATACAACAAAACAATTCCTATTATTGCGGGTGGTGGCATATACACAAATGACGATGTTAAGCGAATTCTGTCGCTAGGAGCATCTGGAGTTCAAGTGGGAACACGGTTTGTAACTACCGAGGAGTGCGATGCAAGCTACAACTTTAAAGCTGCCTATCTCGATGCCAAAGAAGAGGATATAATGATTATCCAAAGCCCAGTAGGCATGCCTGGAAGAGCGATACATTCGTCGTTTCTAGACAAAGTAAAAGCTGGATTAAAACAACCAAAATCGTGTCCTTTTCACTGCATCAAGAGTTGCGATATAACAAAGTCACCATACTGTATTATAACAGCACTCTATAGCGCGTTCAGAGGAGACATGAATAATGGCTACGCCTTTGCAGGAGCAAATGCATGGCGCGCAAACAAAATCCAAAGCGCAAAAGAAATCGTATACGAATTAATGGGATATAGCGAATCAGAAGCCTAATAGCAATGGATCAAGATAAGAGAAGAAACTGTTGTTGACGCTTCTTTCACAAGAAGAACAGCAAGGGGGAAAACTTTTTTTCTAAAAAAAGCTTAAACACAATTCTTCTTTTTTTAATATGCTCTGATACGCCTCAGCTTTCACTTTTTGGCGTAGCAAAAAATAGGAGTAGTTTTTATTTTGTTGTCATACCTTTAGGTATGAAACATAAGAAATAAAAACTACTCCTACAAGCGTGAGCTTTAGCTCATGCGGTGAAAGCCACTAAGCAAATCATACAACCCCGAACCTCGACCATCGCGAAGCTATACATCAGTTACATGAGTATCCCCAGCGAACGCAAGTGAGCCCGAGGAGCGATAGCGACGAAGGTTTTTTTACCAGCGATAGGCTGCTAGGAGTCTTTTTTAGCAAATTGGCGATAGCCAAAAAGCTAAAAATGGCTCATAGTAGCCTAGCGCGTGGTTTTTTTTCTAAAAAAAACTTAAACACAATTCTTCTTTTTTATAGACTTTGGTACGCCTCGGCTTTCACTTTTTGGCGCAGCCAAAAATAGGAGTAGTTTTTATTTCGTTGTCATACCTTTAGGTATGAAACATAAGAAATAAAAACTACTCCTACAAGCGTGAGCTTTAGCTCATGCGGTGAAAGCCGCCCAAGCCAAGCCAAGCCGCCCAAACCAATCCAAGACAAGCCAAGACTAATCAATCACCTGCCCAAGTGCACTAACCTTTAACGTCACATCTGCCATTAGCTCTTTAGTTAATACAAACTGATAATAATCGCTATCACCAGTGGCTTGGTAATAGAAAATTTGCGAAATGGTATAATCAGAATATTCAGAGCTTGACACTGCATTTAATATTGTATCGGATACCGACTCCTCAACTAATTGCCAATATGTGTAATCCCAATTTAGCGAGCTATTAAACACTACTGTTTTAACCTTGTTGATATGAAGTATTTCGACCTCAACATTTCCGCCAACGAGATATCTTGTATCAACGATTAAACAGCCATAATAGGCCGAGCGGATAAACACAATCAACTCATAGGGAGTATTTGATGCTGTATTAACAGCAGGTCCGCCGTTTAGTTGCATAGTAATATCGCCAGTTGAGTCAAAGTAGAGCATAAATGTTTGACTTCCATTGGTAACGGTATACACATATAGAGTCTCCATATTATATCTATCAAGCTGCCCTATTGCATCTACATCCCATGAGGAGTATAGTGAACTTTGGAATGCCGAGACAACACTATCTGGCACTTCACTTACCGTGATTGATGCTCCAGTAAGCAGTAAAAGACCTGAATAGTTAAAATAGGCAGTCGTGCTATTTCCGTTTTCTTGATTAAAAATGGCTAGTTGATAGTAGTCATAATTCACCCAATAGATGTCTGTAGCATTAGGAAAATTTGAGTCAAAACTCTTTTCTACACCACTTGGCGGTGTGTAATCGCTGTCATTATTGCACGATATACAGGCAATAAAGGTAAAGAATAGAGTAAAAAATAGTGTAGTGATTTTTCTCATAATCGAATGGTTTTAATTGTTTAATTTTAAAATTATTATCTTTACATACAAATTTCAAACCATACAACAGAAATGGACTATAAAAATACACTAGATTATTTACTGAATATCCCAATGTTTCAGAGTATTGGCGCATCAGCATACAATCCATCCCTTGATAAAATCACGATGTTATGCGAAGAGTTAGATTCTCCACATTTGCAGCTAAAAACCATACATATTGCAGGAACAAACGGCAAAGGCTCAACAAGCAACTTGATAGCCTCGGTATTGGAAGCCAAAGGGCTAAAGACAGCACTCTACACATCTCCTCATTTAATAGATTTTAGGGAGAGAATGACAATTAATGGTGAGATGATTCCTGAAAAAGAGGTTGTTAGTTTTGTGTGTGAGAATAGAGAAACTATCAATAGGTTGTCTCCATCTTTTTTTGAGGTTACTACAGCCATGGCATTTTGGTGGTTTACAAAATGCAAAGTTGATATTGCCGTTATAGAGTGTGGATTGGGTGGAAAATTTGATGCTACCAACATTATCACACCTATAGTAAGCATAATAACCAATATATCTAAAGACCACACTGCAATACTAGGCGATACTCTCAGCAAAATTGCAATAGAGAAAAGCGGTATAATAAAACCAACTATCCCTGTTGTAGTTGGAGAGTGGGATTTGGAAACATCGCTTGAAATTATTTCTGTAGCTAAGCAGAAGCAGAGCGAGTCATTTATAGCCTCACAAAGATACACTCTCATCGACAATAATATAGTTGATGGGGTTCAGAAAATCAGATACAACCTACTTACTGACGGCAACATTGTAGAAATTTCGACAAATTTACTAGGTGCATATCAATGTAAGAACGTAGCTACAGCATTAACTGCCCTTGATGTGCTCGATGAGTACGCTAAGGATATCAATATCGACATTAAAGATATAGAAAAAGGCTTCTTAGCCTGCCGACTTAAAGGCAGATACCAACAGATAGGTTCTAATCCTAGAATAATTTGCGATACTGGCCATAATGAGGCAGGAATAAGCAGCGTTGCAAGACAACTATCACAAGAGAAATACAACAAATTGTGGATAATAATAGGTATGGTTGCCGATAAAGATGTAGACTCTATATTGACATTACTGCCTAAAGATGCAAATTACGTCTTTACCAAACCCTCGGTAGCTCGTGCATTGAGCGTGGAGGAGCTATCTAGTAAAGCGGCACTTCAAGGCATAAATGGAGAGAGTTTTCAGAGCGTAGAAGCAGCACTAAACCATGTAAAACAGAACGCCTCAGCAGAAGATTTAATATATGTGGGTGGCAGCACATTTGTAGTGGCTGACTTAATAAAACTATAACTATTTATGGCAAAAAAAGAGAATAAAACTTTGCTACATCCACGAAATAGAGCTAATGGTAGGTACGATTTCGGCAAGTTAACATCTGCTCACTCAAAGCTCCGTGAGTATGTTATTGAGAATGAGTTTGGCGATTTATCAATTGATTTTTTCAATCCTCTAGCGGTAAAATCCCTCAATCATGCCTTACTTACACTTCACTATGGCATTGAGTTTTGGGAATTTCCTAAGAACACCTTAACCCCACCAATACCAGGTCGTGCCGACTACATACACTACTTAGCCGACATAGTTGGAACATCACCCAATCTACACTGTCTAGATATAGGAGTGGGAGCTAGCTGCATCTATCCTATAATTGGGAGTCAGGAGTATGGTTGGAGCTTTGTGGGCAGCGATATAAGTTTAAAATCTCTCGAATATGCAGGTGAGATAGTTAGGCAAAACCAGCAGCTACACGGAGCAATAGAACTTCGCCACCAACCCAACAAAGAGTCGATATTCAAAGGAGTAATAAAAAGCGATGATCGCTTCGATATAACATTGTGCAACCCTCCATTTCATAGCTCTGCACAGAGTGCTAAACGAGGTTCTCTGAGAAAACTACACAATCTAAAGGGTAAAAGAGAGGTCAAAACAAGCCTCAATTTCGCAGGCAACCCAAACGAGCTGTGGTGCGAAGGAGGAGAATTAGGATTTATCTCAAGAATGATTAGCGAAAGCGTTGACTACAAGAATCAATGCCGTTGGTTTACCTCCTTGGTATCAAATGAGGACAACTTAACTCCCCTACGCAGAGAACTAAGGCGCAGAGGAGCAAAGGTAATTAAGGTTATAGATATGCTACAGGGGAACAAACGTAGCAGAATATTGGCATGGCAATATAAATAGGGTTGTATATTGACCGCTATTTCACTTGAAAAGAGATAAGCAGAGGCAGGTGATCAGAAACACCTTTAGCCTGCAAAACCTCATAACTTTTAACATCAAAGCTATATCCATTATTATAGCCAAAGACGTAGTCAATAGTGACAGTAGGATTATTAGCTGAGAAAGTAAACTCATCAAAACTGCTTAGAGGGGTAAAATCTTTACATATTTCAATGATAGGCTCACTAGTTGGCTCTGCATTAAAATCACCACTCAACACCAAAGGCTTGTCGTTCAATCCATCAACCTGCAATTTTATCAATCTTATAGCTTCAACTCTCTCCTCATCAGAGAGGGGAAGATGGGTTACACCCATATAAATATCCTCAAATTCAGCAATAAGCAAAGCACGTCGCTCACTCTGGCTAGGCAAATATATTTTGATAGTAGATATTGGTTTTTCACGCGATAGCAAACCAATGCCATACTTTCCACCACTAAAATCAATAGCCGAAGCAAAAGTAAACTCCATATCCAATCGTTGAGCCAACTCATGACCATTTGAGGTGTGATTACTACGCACGGTAACACTGTCAAGCTCTTGAAGAGAGACAAAATCTACATCATACTTACTAATAACATCCACAAATCTGTCATAGTCAATCACGCCACTATCACTTCTACATCCACGAACGTTATAACACATCATGGTTACCTCCATAGGCTCCGTACACGATTGCAATACAAGGAGAAGAGCAAAGACAAAAACCGAAATCTTTTTCATAACTATCTATTTACAAGTTAACACAATATCTGCCAGTAACTCAGGAAGTTGAATTTCTCCATAATTCATCCTAGACAACAGAGACTTACCCTCTTTAGTTATCGTAAAATTCATTTTTCGTTTATCAACCACGCCAATTTTACGCTCAATCAAATACTTCTGCTCCAAATTCTTTAGCACTTTTGAAGTATTCGACGGTGAGAGCGAACATTTTTGAGCTATCTCACTTGCTGAAAGCTGCTTAACCCCACTAAGCGACATTACCACCATTAACTCACTAATAGAGAGTCTATACAAACCCTCCAACTCTCTTTCAAACAGCTCAATTGAGTGTTGAATCTCTCTAATTTTTATTATTTTCTCCATATTTTGTCATAATTCACCCACAAATGTAGCAAAAAAATCAGATACTTACTATATTAAGAGGAGATAAATTGTGTAAATTTGCAAAAGCAAAGATATTTTTGTAATTTTGCACCCAAATTAAACATCCACTAATAGTAGAGTAAGCTATATGCAAGAAAAAATTTTAATTCTTGACTTTGGTTCTCAGTATACGCAGCTTATCGCTCGTAGAGTTCGTGAACTAAATGTTTATTGCGAGATTCATCCTTTCAATAAAATTCCATCATTAGATGACTACAAAGGCGTAATTCTTTCGGGTAGCCCATTTTCGGTGCGCGACGAAAAAGCACCTCAGGTAGATTTAACCTCAATCAAAGGCAAACTTCCACTTCTAGGCGTATGCTACGGAGCTCAATATCTTTCGCACAATTTTGGCGGCGAGGTAGCCCCATCAGCAACCAGAGAGTATGGTCGTGCTATGCTAACAATTAAAGAGGCTAATGATCCTCTATTAGAGGGCATATCATCTACAACACAAGTGTGGATGTCACATGGCGATACTATTAAATCAATTCCTGATTCATACAAAATTATCGCAAGCACTGACGACGTAAAAGTTGCAGCCTACCACATAGCTGAAGAGCAAACATGGGCAATTCAATTTCACCCAGAGGTTTATCACTCAACTGAAGGCAGTACACTAATCAAAAACTTCGTAATCAACATTTGCGGATTAAGCGGTGACTGGACTCCTGCATCATTTGTAGAGAATACAGTTAGCGAGCTACGCCAAAAAATAGGCAACGATAAAGTTATCCTAGGTCTTTCAGGAGGTGTCGACTCATCAGTAGCAGCCGAGCTACTTCACCGTGCAATTGGCGATAAACTAATCTGTATATTTGTTGATATGGGACTACTTCGTAAAAACGAATTCGAAGATGTTCTAGAATCATACAAAACTATGGGTCTAAACGTAATAGGCGTAAATGCAGGAGCAAAATTCCTAACAGATCTTAAAGGAGTTACCGACCCTGAAGAGAAACGCAAAATCATAGGTCGCGACTTTATAGAAGTTTTCGACGAGGAGGCTCAAAAAATCACAGATGCAAAATATCTAGCTCAAGGAACAATCTATCCAGACGTTATCGAGAGCGTTTCGGTTAATGGACCTTCAGCAACCATCAAATCTCACCACAATGTAGGTGGACTTCCAGAGAAAATGAACCTGCAAGTGGTTGAACCTTTAAGACTACTCTTCAAAGACGAAGTTCGTCGCGTAGGTAGAGAGCTAAAAGTTCCAGAAATAATCCTAGGACGTCACCCTTTCCCTGGCCCAGGTCTCGGAATCCGAATTTTAGGCGAAGTTACAGCCGAGAAAGTTCGCATCCTACAAGAGGCTGACGCTATATTTATCGAGTCACTAAAAACAAGTGGCCTATACGCTGACGTATGGCAAGCAGGCGTAATGCTACTTCCAGTTCAAAGTGTAGGAGTTATGGGCGATGAACGCACCTACGAAAGTTGTGTAGCACTTCGCGCCGTAACCTCAACTGACGGCATGACAGCCGACTGGGTACACCTACCTTACGAGTTCCTAGCAAAAGTCTCTAACGAGATTATCAACAAAGTAAGAGGTATCAACCGCGTAGTATACGATATAAGCTCTAAACCACCTGCAACTATTGAGTGGGAATAATTTTAAAAATGCCCCAAAACTATCGTTTTGGGGCATTTTTTAGTTGTTAGTTGGCAGTCAACCACAACGGCTCTCAACGAAAAGGCTTTGTAGTTTAATGGATAGAATACAAGATTCCGGTTCTTGCGATAGGGGTTCGAATCCCCTCAAGGTCACTCTTCAAAACAAAATCCGTCCGAAAGCTAGAAATAGGTTTCGGACGGATTTTATTTCTTGCCACATTTGGCATATCGAGCAAACTTATCGCCCAATACAGAAGTAATCAAACCCCTGCTCTTTTACCTCATTGTAATCATAAATATTACGACCATCAATAATCAACGGTTTATTCATTGTCTTTTTCAAAACGCCCCAACTAGGCATTCTAAATTGTTTCCATTCGGTAAGTAGCAAGATAGCATCAGCATCAAGAGCGGTATCGTAAATATCATTACCATACTCAACTACATCACCAATCCTACGCTTACACTCCTCCATCGACACAGGGTCAAACGCTTTAACTATACAACCAGCCTCTTTCAACAAGTTTATCACAACCAGTGATGTAGCCTCACGCATATCGTCAGTCTCAGGCTTAAAAGATAAGCCCCAAATAGCAATCTTTTTACCCTGAAGCTCGCCATTATAGAAAGCCGATAACTTATCAAAAACCTTATGTTTCTGATTATCATTCACCTCTTCAACAGCCTTTAACACCTTCATATCATAGTTCGATTTCTCGGCACTTTTAATCAACGCTTTAACATCTTTTGGAAAGCAAGAGCCACCATATCCACAACCAGGATACAAGAATTTCGAGCCAATCCGACTATCCGAACCAATACCCTTACGCACCATATTAACATCTGCACCCACAATCTCACAAAGATTTGCAATGTCGTTCATAAACGAAATACGCGTTGCCAACATTGCATTTGCAGCATACTTAATCATCTCAGCCGACGGAATATCAGTAAAGATAACACGGAAATTATTAATAAGGAACGGACGATACAACTTGCTCATCACCTCCTCAGCCTGTTTCGACTCAACCCCCACAACCACACGGTCAGGGCTCATAAAATCCTTAATAGCCGCACCCTCTTTCAAAAATTCAGGGTTCGAAGCCACATCAAATGGGATATCCACCCCACGTTTGTCTAGCTCCTCTTGAATAGCCACCTTTACCTTTTGAGCTGTACCCACTGGCACAGTCGATTTTGTAACAAGTATTGTATATTTCTTAATATTCTGCCCAAAAGTACGAGCCACCTCCAACACATATTTCAAATCAGCCGAACCATCCTCATCAGGAGGAGTCCCCACAGCCGAAAATACAACCTCAACATCATCAATCACCTCAGTCAAGTCAGTTGTAAAGCTCAAACGCCCCTCCTTGTGATTACGAATAACAATCTCATCCAATCCAGGCTCATAAATAGGTATCACACCCCCAACAAGCGAATCAATCTTCCTCTGGTCTACATCCACACAAGTAACATAAACCCCCATCTCCGCAAAGCATGCCCCCGACACCAGCCCAACATACCCTGTTCCTACTACTGCAATTTTCATATCTTGTTTTTAAATTATAAACTCCCCAAAATTAACCAAAATAGGGCAAAAATCCAAATTGAATTTTCACCCCTATTTTTTTACACCTACCATTAATCGGCGTTAATCATTAATCACTATTTACCTTACTCTCTACTTCTAAGAAATTCTCTATGCAAAGGATAATATTTAATCTGAAACAAGATATATATTACCATCAATACAACCAAAGCAATAGCACTATAAACCCAATCATTCAAAGATGTAAATATCAACCCAAAAGAGACTATTAACTGCAATGCAACATATATTCCTGAAACCGCTACATGTGGTATCTTCAACTCATTTGCCATGATTTGATACGCATGCTTACGGTGTGCAATCCCTAACTCTTCATGCAGTTTAATACGGTGCATTATAGTAAGAACAGTATCTACCCCATATACCGCTAGAAAAATAATATATGTAAAATTTTCAGTTGCAAGAATCAATTTACTTATTGAAAACAGAACGATAAATGCTATTCCAATCGCACCAACATCACCTGCAAAACATTTGGCTTTTCGTCTAAAATTAAAAAATCCAAACACTAATATGCTCAATATAGCTACCACGAGAAATTGAGAATCAACAAACTGTAGCTCATTATTTAAATAAAGCATCGGCAAAAGCACAGCCAGTGAATAACCACCAGTAATACCATTCACCCCATCCATAAAGTTATAAGCGTTGATAATTCCAACACACACAACCAATGCAACAATTACAATCCACCAAGATTCAAGATTTAAAATTCCAAGCTGCTGAAACATTAAAAACATGGATATAAATTGCACCACTAATCTCAACTTATTCGACACCCCTCTAATATCATCAACAAAACTAATACCCGAAATAGCCGTCAAACCAGCCAAAAACCAAGGATACTCAAATCCACTAAACAGAGAGTAAACCCAAACGCCAATAACAAATATAATCCCTCCTCCACGCAAAGTTATATCAGTATGACTACTTCGCTCATTAGGCTTGTCAATAATATTAAACCTATCGGCAATCTTAAAATACACAAGCTCTAGCACGACAAGTATCAATAGAATTATGATATCGTATTCTACTATCATTTTTTATTAATTTTAAAATTTTCTAACACACTAATCGGCTTCCAACCAAGAATCTTGCGAGCTTTCTCATTGCTAAAAGTTAACGATTTAACTAATTTATCGAGTTTAATAGAATTTATTGGAGCATTAGCACCCAGACAGTCACCAACTAGAGCCATACATTTTACTAACCAATAAGGCAAAGATAAAACACTTTTCTTACCTAACTCTTTCAATATTATATTTTCTAATTCGCAGAATGTCGAATGCTTTGTATCGCAAACATTATATACTCCACCTTTATCATACAATAGTGGTACTAAATTAGCGATATCCTCAACCATTAAAACGCTCTTTTCTGCCTTAC
>JAWXTQ010000025.1:0-19178 GCA_044433405.1 Rikenellaceae bacterium | reverse complement strand
GAGCCTGTGTTGTAGCAGTTGTTTACTGTAGATTGCTGATAAATATACCCTGCAACTCCACCTATATGAGAAGAATATCCTTTGACCGAACCTGTGAAATAGCAGTTATCGACTTTTGACCAATTTGCATATCCTGCAACGCCACCGACACGACTACATCCTGTTACACTGCCGCTAACACCGAGATTTTTGATTGTAGCACCGCTAATATAACCAAAGAGACCTTGATAATCGTTTGATTGTTGATTGATATACAAGCCGCTAATCTGGTGTCCACCTCCATCGAATGTGCCTTTGAATATCATACTATATGACTCAGCGCCAATAGGTGTAAACTCAATATTTTCCAGATCAATATCCCACGCCAAGAGGTAGTGTGAATTCAAAGCCCAACCTTCTGTACCCACCTTGCGCATGTCGTCGGCTGTGTAGACTATATATGGATCACCCTCTACTCCAGAGCCTGTTGGAAGGTCGCCAATGGTGTATGAGAATGGGTATTGCTTGCCCACCTCAAGGGTGTTGGACTCCTCTCGCTTGATAGAGTGAATGGAAGTTGAGCCGCTCTGCTCCAACTTAATCATTGCCTCGCTAATATCTGTGCCAGCTGCCAAAAAGTAGTTAGCAGTCAACCTTGAAGCAGCTGCGCTAATAGAGGCATCAACCTCAAGAGCTATCGCACTGTTAAAATCGCCATCCAAAGCGAGAGAAATAGCAGGGTCTGTAACCGTACCCTCAATAAAAATAGTGAACGAGAGTGCTGCCATCTTGTGCGAGAACTGCAACTCAACCGCCTTTCCCGAAGTTGTGGTTGTAGCACTCATATAATCCACATTGCCTGCGGTGCAAGCTGACTCATACTCTGCAATGGTCGAAAGATCTGGATCATAAGGATAGAACGCTGTGTAGGTAATACTCGCCTCTCTATCAACGATAACTTCATCGCCACTCATTGTGCCATCTTCGGCAATCGTGTACCAATAAAGCGTCTCTCCAACAAAGAGTGCAACCTGCTCACCACCCGACCACGAGTTTATGAGCGTAGCTTTAGTTTGAGTCACATCCACCACCGAAGCGGTGAAGTTGACTGCCTCACCAGAAGTGTCTCCACTGGATGACACTTCAATCTCCTTTGTGCAACTTGCAACAAGAAGAAGGAGGGTTAAAAGTACAAGTAATTTTTTCATATTATTTAAATTTAAATTCTTCAAATTTACTTATTAATTTTCTCGCTTAAAAAGCTGACTTAATGAAGCAGTGACAAAGTTAATAATTTTTCTCAAAATATCACTGTGTAAAATTTATCATAGATGCACATTTTTGTGAAAATTGTGAATTGGATATAAAATTTGTAGTTTGGATAACGAAATTTGTAGTTTGGATAGCATTTTTGTAGTTTGGATAGCCAACTTTTTTATTATTTTTTGATATTTTTTTAAAAGAATATCAAAAAATAGACAAAATTTCTCTAAAAAGTTGCTAAAATTTAGTGTCTATGATATCCAAAATTGGAACTATTACACTGCGATAATCATCGCAAATGATGGTAAAGTCGGCTAGTTTTTCGCGCTGCGCATCGCTCATTTGTTTTGCTACTCGCTCCTTGATTTGAGCTCTTGTTGCACAGTCGCGACTCATTGCGCGATCAATTCGCAACGATTCGGGTGCTGAGATGGTAATAACTTTATCTATTATTTTGTTAAAGCCTGATTCAAACAGTATGGCTGACTCTACAATAACTATTTTATCTCTATTTTGAGATATAAACCCTTCAAGATGGGTAAAGAGTGCTGTGTGGACTATTGATTCTAAGATTTTGAGTTGAGCGGTGTCGTTAAACACCTTTGAGGCCAATAATCGCCTATCTAAAACACCATCGGCAGAGTAGATTTGATCTGAAAAGTGTGATTTAATTTGATTGATAACACTAGCATCACTATTCATTAAAAATGATGCCCAAAAATCACAATCATAGATTGTAAAGCCCATTGCACCTAAAGCTCTACATATAGTGCTCTTGCCACTACCAATTCCCCCTGTGATTCCTATAACCAAAATATGCTGTTTTAGAGTTGTAACTGTAGAGTGATTAATCTGATAGAGTGTTTTGAGTATTGCTCTTTCTCAAAATTGTCACGTATCGAGGTTCGATATATTGAAGTGTCACTCCAACTGGCAAATCTTTTACAAACAATTCGTAAAGATTATCTCCTATCTTCAAGGAGTCGGCATAAGTGGCGTAGATGGTTAAATCGTCTGGCGAAAAATCGTCAACGAGCTTTTGCACCACATTAAAAGCTACTTCGACAATTGCTGGTGAGCGAAATAGGTGATCTGAGACTATCGTGGTGTCGGTAGTCTCGATATCGTAGGCAACGATAGATTTGCTCTCAGCAAAGCGATCGGTGACTATATTATACTCAACCTCACGGATAGAGTAAGTGATTCCTGGAATCTCTATCAATTTAACCTCTCCGCTAATTCGCGATTTGGTGGATGATAACATTTTTATCTCTGTAAAGACAGAATCTATTGTGTTGAGTGTTTGCAATCTACCAGATATGGTAATTGAGTCGGGCTCAACATCAACATCTCCTAGCTGCATATAACCTCCTTGGGTTTTAAGGTGGATATCGGCTGACACTTTGACTCTCTTTTGGCCATTTACAATCAATGGTATTTCGATATAATCGTCAAAAATTCTAATTATATCCAAACCCTTTACTCTTCCTGCAACTTTGCCCTCAAGAAGCGAAGTGTTTACTTTAATCTCTTTGTTGTTGGTAATAGGGATATCTCCCAATTCAGATAGCGACAAACTGGCCATCTGGTATAACGGAAAGAGTTGCAATCGCAGAAAGCTATAGCCTTTTGCCTCAACTCTACAAAAAACTTCGAAATAGCTATGATTTCTATTCTGCTTTGGGTTCTCTACTCCCTCAATATATACAGGAAGCATTACATCGCGCTGGAAAGTCGTATTTAAGCGGTTGAGATACCAAACAAACACCGCAACCAACACAAAGAGCAGGTATAACGGCTCTTTAAATAGGTTGAATAGGTATTTGTATAACTTTGACATAGCAGTTTTTGAATAGCGATGTTGTCATTTAACAGAGAAAAAAACATGCAACACGCTTTGGCGTTGCATGCCTAAATCTCTATAAGATTTATTGTCTTACGATATCAGCTGTATCTTTCATAATCATGCTTTTGTCGACTTTGATTGATACGTTGTTGTCTACTTCGATAGCAATAAAAGAATCTTGAATACTTTTTACTGTTCCGTAGATTCCTCCTGCTGTGATAACTTTGTCGCCTTTTTGTAGCGATTCACGAAATTTTACCAACTCTTTTTGGCGTTTTTGTTGTGGACGTATCATAAAGAAATACATAACCACAAACACTAATACCATCATTACAATAAACGATAGATTAGACCCTTGCGCTCCATCTGCTGGCGCTGCCATTAATGGATTAATGAAATTTAGATTCATAACTATAAATTTTAAATTGTTTCTATTTAACTGTCGCAACCATCTCTACCATAAACTTTCCAATTGAGGTAGTGACGATAATATCAAAATACTCCTCACCACTCTTATCAGTGGTGTGAATACGGTAATTAATACTCTTTATCTGCTCCTTTTCGAGAGCAGTAAACCCCTCGGTAATATCCATACAACCACAACTTCCTTTAAATGAAGAGATTGTTATTGTACTATCCATAGGGTTCTTGAAATTTAAACGCCCTGAGATAGTCTCACCCTCACGCACAACTCCTAAGTTTAGCTCGCGTATTGAGGTAATCTCATCACAGAGCGTATCTGGAAACGTGATTACTCCTAGGGTTGCACTCTCCTGCTTTTGCTCAACATCGGCAGTAACTTTACATGAAACTACTGATAAAAAAAAGAGAGAAACTATCAATAAACGCGCCATTCTTTTAAAGTTTTGATGGCGAAATTTCGTTCTTAGCTTTCATGTCGGCAACTATCTTATCTAGTATACCATTAATGAAAGTTTTACTCTTTAGGGTGCTATAATATTTCGAAATCTCAATATACTCATTAAGCGTAACACTCAACGGAATTGAATCAAAATTGCGTATCTCTGATAGAGCGGCCAACATAATCACTTTATCCATAAACGCAATACGCTCAACATCCCAATTGTGAATAAACGACTCTATATACTCTAGGTTTTTAACCCTCTCGCTTGCTGCCTTGATAAACAACACTCTTGCAAACTCCTCGTCGTCCGCCTCTTTAAATTTTGGCAACAACTCTAGCTCTTCAACTTTAGAAACTTGAGATGCACTGATTTGTGAGATGGTTGCCATCGCGTGCGAAGCAGTATACTCTAACTCTGTCACCCAATAGATTGACATCTCCTCAACAATATCATAAAGCATATTACACTCTTCAATCTCATTTTTGTAGAAATTTAGAATAAACTTGCGGTGATCGCTAAAACTGCATGTTGGCTTGTTCATGTAGGTGATGTAGTAATCTTTTGTTGACATGCTGTTAAACAGTGTCTTGATTAACTCACCATTGCCTTGCCATGACAACCCATTTTTACCCAAGTACTCCGAAATCTCACTGCTATTTTCAAGATATGATATAATAGGATTATCCACAAAACGCATGTTTGGATTGATATCTTCGTCGGTATGCAAATGCTTCTCACGCGCAATATCAATTTTATTACGACTATAAGCTGCAACATCACATGGCAACTGCAACATAAGATAATAAAGCCCATAACACTTGTCAAGCGAATGACTCAGATTGCTCTGCGAGGTGGTAATAATATTATCCTCATTAAGAAAATGAGCATAAAGAGTTTGAATAATTTTGATGCGTATTAACCTTCTGCTTATCATAAATATTGTTTTTTCAGTTTATCTACCTATTGATTTTTAAGACTTCTATTTTTATATAACACTCAAAGAACTTTAAACCTCAAAGGGCTCAAAACTTATTTTAATTACGTTTAAATTTCTGTTTTATCACACCTTAATAAGGTATGCAATAACGTTTTTTTTGAGGGAAAAACCCTCTATTTTGCCTCTAGTTGCTCTTTAATGGCAGCCACTACTTTAGGAATAGTTGCACCTGAGATTACTTTTTTACCAACCTCAACAAATGGAGCACTTGCATCCTCACATTTATTGCAATGTTCTAGACATGGAGAACCAATTACATGAATCTTACTCTGAATATCCTCCGTGAGATACTCATCTAACATCTGGAGCTCCGCACCACCTGTAATGTAACACAATGTTCCTGTACAGATTTTTACAACTAACTTTTTTTCCATCAATTTATCTTTTTTTGCCATCTTTAAAGATGTCCGTTATTAATTACTAATTTTAAAACTACAAATAACGCATAGTTACGCGCTTCATAAAGCGACTCTCTAATATACGTCCTATATCTTTTATTACACTACGCCTAAACTCTAACTCAACTGGCAGGTTAGGATCGTGGTGTTGCGTGTTTATGCCATTGCCAATAACAAAATATATCTCGTCATGACTTAGCAAGTAGCGCGCATAGCGAGCATCAATGCCTTGCTGGCGTATCTCACTACTATCAATGCTCTCTAACATCAAGCGCACTTTTGAAAGGGTTAAAACCCCCTCAGTAACCATCAAAGTGCCCTCCATTCGCGATATTGGCGGAAGCATCGAAACATCACGCTTTAAAACAACCGAAACTTCGCGCTCAGTCTCTCTTGCGATAATCTGAGCTGTTGTTCCTCCGCTTATAATCACTGAACCATCAAAATTTTTAACAATTTCGCCTAGCTCTTTATCTTTAGTGCTGGAGAATGGAGGCCCTGTACAAATCAATATCTTTCGAGGTTTTCGAAAATATATAGATGCACAACTGCAATCATTCTTCACCAAAAAGAGATCGTTCATCTCACTGTTACGAACCACCATACTCGACAATTCGGAGGAGGAAATTAAAGGATTTTCTGCTATTAATTTTTCTACAAAATTAATTACTCCTTTTTGTTCCCAACCCTTCGGCATACGGTGTGTAGCGCATCCTGACAAGGTAATTCCATCAGTAAAAACAACCACTCTATCCTCTGGAAGTGACTTAAACTGAGTCAAATACACCTCTAAAGACACATCATTTCCCGTCTTAAAGCTACATCTTTTTTTTGGAATAGCAATAATTTTATTTTCTCTAGTCAATATTATTGATGGATTCTCAAACTCAATAATGGTTACATCCTCACCATTTTCAATGGTGATTATAGTGAATGTCGATTGCCTAACATCATCGCTTTTCTCGCCTCGTGCAAAGGTTTCGACTATAGATTTTGCAGTGCGTATAGGGTCTTCACCCTCTAAAGCATAATTTAAAGCCATAGAGGCAATAGTTGAGGCTATAACATTGGCTTTAATCCCACTGCCCACTCCGTCACACAGCACCAACGACACACGCGAATCACGCTTGCCTGTTAAACACACATCGCCTGATATGGCACGGCCTCGCTCTTGAATCTGTCGCCAATCTATATCTATAAAATAATTATCTCTCATTTAATGCCTTTTGGGATTCTATTATTGAATTTAGGATAGCCTCAGTTCGAGATGCATTTTCTCCTAACAAATAGGCTATTTTTTGAACTGTCTCTAGGTTGTCGTTAATTACGTTTTGTGTACGCGCAATTATCTCGTTTCCACTAACATTATTCTCAAAAAGATTTCGCGCTATTATGCAGGCCATTTTACCCTTTTGAAGAGGGAAAATCAATAGTTTGATGATTTTATCATTTAATTGAACATCTTTTTCAATCACTGTTTCACTCGAACTCAAAACATTAGCAATATAGTTATCGAAGCTCGACTCAGGCGAAAAATCTCCACCTAAAGGGGTAATCTTTGAATTGAGATGGCTGCCAACACTTAAATCAAGAAGCTCTGTAAAGTTGTTATTTGCCTCAACAATCTTTAAATTTTCGTCAACTACTGCAACTGCTGAATACAACTTCCTTAGCAAAAGTGTAAATTTGTTTTGTGCTAACTTTTTTTGGTAATAAACACACATGTCTTCTCTAGTTCGACCTAAAGAGAGAGCCTTTGCAAAACTTCGGCAGCTAATATAACCACAACTTCCACAATTGGGCAACTCGTCACCGCTATGCATATACAACATCTCTAACGATTTGGTAATCTGATCCTCACCTACTACTGTGTGGATAGGCGTTGGAGTGTGCTTGTGAGATATCGCAACTGGTGAAGCTCCTCTTTTTGTGTGACCATTAATTTCGCCCTTCTCGTAAGAGCTCATCATTATACGCTTAGTGATTAGATTTATTGAGTCGATATTTCCTGGACCATAAAGACACCCATCCTCACAAGCAAAAAGCTCGACATAGGTGTTTTGCGGCTTCTGCTCAACATTTAAAGAGTCTAGTATCGTTTTAACTCTTTTCAAACCTGCATAGTTATATATGGTAGAGTTTACTAAATTAAACTCTGCTAAAAAGCCATTATTGTAGACTCCACGCGGCACTACATAGAGGTTATCATCGTCAGATTTATAGGGCTCAAACTGATAGGTTTGATTGCCTGGTAACAAATCAAAATTGATAGACTCTTCGTCTAACAACTCTCTAAGCTGATCAAAAGTCAACGATGCAAACAGCTCGTCGGGGTGCTCTCTCACCAACATCTTAGTTGAAGTACAAGAGTCGATTGCCACAACAACACAATCTTTGCCGTAATGGTGTTTCAAAAAACGAGCATGTGCAATGGTTGGGTGCACACTCTCAACGATGTGCTCAGACAACTCTGGATAACTAGTTTTAATGAGTTTTGTAATTGAAGGACAGGTGTTTGAAATAACCATCTTAGAGGAGCTGAACATCTTTTCTGCACAATCTCGCTTGACTAAAGAAGCTCCAATAGAACTCTCACTAACATGAGTAAAACCTACTAATCTTAGAGCCTCAATCATGCGATGTGGCTCTACATGCGCAAATTCGGCAATCCAATTTGGAGCAATAGAGGCAACGATAACGCTACTATTTTTGATTGCATGTTTAACTTTTAATATATGCGAATCGGGAGTTATTAGATCCATTGGACATGTCTCAACACAATGACCACAAGCAATACATTTTTGCTCATCAATTACCATTTGTGATTTATCCGACTTAATAGCCTTTACATTACACTCTCTAACGCATCTAAAACAATCTTCACAGCTATTTTCTAATATAGAAATTGGCCAAACTTCACTAAACATACAATATTATTTCTTTTTTATTTTAATAGTTGCAAAGATAATATTATTTTTGCAGTTAAGAAATTAAATTTCCATTAAAACGTTGAATAAACATTTATGAGATTAGGCAGGTTAACATATATAATATTAGCAATAATTTTGGTGCCATGTGCAGGGTTTGCTCAGCAGATCGACACAGTAGCTGCAAAACAGAGCCAGAAACTATATCCTACAACGATGTTAGATGGGGAGAGAGTGATAAAACTATACACTCCCTACGTATTTGTATTTGCTGACAACAAAAAATCTAAAGCTTTAGAAAAAAAATATACTCGACTGATAAATGCAATAAAAGTAACATACCCTATAGCTCAGGTTGCTCAAACAAAACTGCGCAAAATGGAGAAAGATTTGGAAACACTCACCCCAAAAGAGCAACGTGAATACACCAAAGCATTAGAAAAAGAACTCAAGGAGGAGTACACTCCAATACTTAAAAAGATGTCGATGTATCAAGGCATTGTGTTACTAAAATTGATTGACAGGCAAACTGGTGACACCTCCTACGAGCTTGTAAAAGAGTTTAGGGGCGGATTATCTGCCTTTTTCTGGCAAGGAATAGCTAAGATTTTTGGGGCTAATCTCAAAACAGAATATAATGAGGACGAAGATGATGTCTTGCTAGAAAAATTGGTCAGACTATACGAAAGAGGATTGTTATAGTAGCATCTATTTTTTATATTTAATATTTAAAGTTATATTTGTAGCTGATATAATTTAAACAACAGAGAGGTAGAATAGAGATAAAAACAAAAATAGATGACGAAATTTCTGATAATACGTTTTAGTTCAATAGGCGATATACTACAGTGTATGAGCATTGTAGGGGGAATAAAAGAAAAATTCCCTGACGCTAGAATAGATTGGGTTACACGCTCTGACATGGCCTCTATTCTCTCTATCGACAAAAGAATAGATAAAATTTGGCCATTCGACAAAAAGGAGGGAACTAAAGGATTATTAAAGCTATCTAAAACTTTATCTAACGAAAATTATGATTATGTTTATGATGCACATCTAAATCTGCGTTCATTAATCCTTAAAACTGTTTTATCTTCGAAATTAACTAAAGCACCTAAAATTATCGTACGCTCAAAAGAGCGCAAAAAACGAATCCTACTCTTCAAATTTGGCATTAATCGCTTTTCATGGCCTTTTATTGGGGTTAACTCTTTTAGAGAACCACTAAAAAAAATAGGCGTGTATGATTTCCCTAGCCAAAGCGGAGTAAAATGGAGTTTTAGCGACGAGATAATCAGCAAAAACAGCCACCTTATAGATGATAAGTGCGTTACATTAGTGCCCTCAGCAAACTGGGAGATGAAAAGATGGCCTGTAGAGAGTTGGAAAAACCTAATTAAACTACTTCCTGACCACAATTTTATCATCTTAGCAGGTCCTAGCGACCACTTTTGTGACGATATATGCCAAGCTGCCCCAGATAGGGTTAATAACCTTGCAGGTAAAACCAACCTGTTAGAGTCGTGTTATTTAGCTTCAATCTCAAATATTGTTGTTAGCAGCGACACTGGCTTAATGCACGCTGCCGACATGTTTAGCCGTCAAACATTGGCTATTATTGGCCCTACTGCATTTGGATTTCCTAAATGGGATAATTCGAAAGTGCTAGAGGTAGAATTACCATGCCGTCCATGCACCAAAGATGGGCGTGGCAAGTGCAAACAATCAATTCATCAAAGGTGTATGGTCGAAATTACGCCTGAAATTGTTGCCAAGCATGTAGACAATTTTTTCAAGAAAAAAACCAATTAAGATATGTTATCACACATCAGAGACTCATTAAACGAGAGCATTGCACTAAAAAGCAAAATTGTAGAGAACAATGAGGAGATATTAAAAATAGAAATAGTTGCAAATTTAATTATCGAAACCCTAAAAAATGGCAATAAACTGCTACTTTGCGGCAATGGCGGATCGGCATCTGACGCTCAGCATATTGCTGCCGAATTTGTTGGCCGCTTTATGCACAACAGAGAGGCGTTAGCGGCTATTGCTCTAACAACTGACACATCTATAATCACAGCTGTTGCTAACGACTTTGGTTACAGCCACATCTTTGAGAGGCAAATCAACGCTCTTGGGCGCAAAGGCGATATTTTAATAGCGCTATCAACCAGTGGCAACTCCGAGAATGTTGAACTTGCGATAGATGCTGCCACTAAAAAAGGAATTAAGGTGATTGGATTTTTAGGTAAGGATGGAGGTAGGTGCAAAGAGCTTTGCCAGCATAGCTTTATAATAGAGTCGTCAAGCTCAGCACGCATACAAGAGCTTCATATAACTATAGGACATATTATTTGTGCTTTGGTTGAGGATAATCTGGTTAACAATAATGGATAATACAAAAAATAAAGCTATCTTTCTAGACCGAGACGGAACATTAAATTTCGACTCTGGATATATTAGCAAAATAGAGGAATTAACCATTATCGAGGGGGTTACAGAGGCACTAAAGCTACTCTACGACTCGGGGTACATGCTATTTGTGGTAACCAATCAGTCGGGCATTGCGCGTGGATATTTCAGCAAAGAAGATTGCGACAAGTTCAACTCTGCACTTAAAGAAAGAGTGGCCTCTCAGGGTGTTGAGATTAAAGATTTTCATGTTTGCCCTCACTCACCTGAAGATAATTGCCTTTGCCGTAAGCCTAAAACGCAGATGTTAGAGGATGCAATAAAAGAGCATAATATAGATAGAGAAAAATCATACATGTTTGGCGATAAACTAACTGACATAGAGTGTGGTGAGAGAGCTGACATCAAGTCATTTTTGATAACAGAGGATAAAACACTTCTCTATTTTGCAAAAAAAATTACAAACAGATAATTTGATTGATATGAATATCGAACTTAATAAAATTAAAGACAAGAGAGTTTTGGTGGTTGGGGATATAATGCTTGACTCCTACTATATTGGTGATGTCAAACGAATTTCGCCAGAAGCTCCAGTGCCAGTTGTTAAGGTAACTGACTCATACAATAAGTTGGGTGGTGCTGCCAATGTGGCAAACAACCTACTAGGATTGGAGTGCAAACCTTATGTTGTTGGAGCGGTAGGAGAGGATAATAACGGCCAAATAATCAAAGATAAACTCTCTGAGTTAGATATTGAAACCATAATCGAAACATCGCCTTTCCCTACAGTAACTAAAACAAGAGTAGTAGGAAACGACCAACAGGTAGTTAGGATAGATTTTGAGAGCGATAAATTCTTTTTGACCAAAGAAAAAGAGTCCTTTATTATTGCCTCAATCAAAAAAATCATAGACAAGATAGATATAGTTATAATATCTGACTACAACAAAGGTTTTTGCTCTGACTATATATGTAAAGAGGTGATAAAAACAGCGAAAACAGCAGGCAAAATCATCGTCGTTGACCCCAAAGGCAAGAGCTGGGACAAATATAAAGATGCAACAATCGTAACTCCTAATATCAAAGAGTTAGCTGATATATCTGAAGAGGAGGTGAGCAATGACGATTCAACAATTCACTCAATAGCAAAAAAAGTAATTGCTAAATACAATCTAACCTCACTTCTTGTAACGCGCTCAGAAAAGGGGATATCTTACATCAACCCTAAACTATCGCTAAACATCCCTACCGAAGCACGCGAGGTGTTTGATGTTTCGGGTGCTGGCGACACAGTTATTGCCACATTCTCAGTTGCACAAGCTGCAAACTTTTCTATCTCTGACTCTATATTCCTTGCCAATAAGGCAGCAGGTATAGTTGTCGGAAAGATGGGTACTAGTCCAATCCTATATAACGAACTTGAATCACAGCTAATGTTTCAAAATTCTGGAGACAAAATCATCTCTATCGACAAACTAAAAAGTTTAGTAAAGATGTACAAACTCCAAAATCGTAAAATTATATTTACAAACGGCTGCTTCGACATTCTACATAAAGGACATGTAACCTACCTAGAGAGAGCCAAAGCATTAGGAGATATTTTGATTGTCGGAATCAATAGCGACAGCTCCGTAAAGAGGTTAAAGGGAGAAAACCGACCAATCAACAACGAAGATGCTCGCGCAACAATACTTGCAGCACTTTCAAGCGTAGATTATATAGTTTCATTCAGTAGTGACACTCCATTTGAGCTAATAAAAGAGATAAAACCATCGGTTTTAGTAAAAGGAGGTGACTACTCTACCGAGAATATTGTTGGCAAAGAATTTGCCGAAAACACCGTTACGATACCGTTTATCGAAGGGTACTCGACAACAAATATCTTAGAAAAGGCTGTGGATAAGTAACTTATTTAGTTTGCGGGTTTGCGGATTTGCGAGTTTTTAAGGCGACTTTCACTGCATATAAAAAAAAGAAGAATTGTGTTTAAGTTTTTTTTAGAAAAAAACCTTCGTCGCTGATGCTCCTCGGGCTCACTTGCGTTCGCTGGGTATACTCTTGTAGCAAATCTTTGCTTCGCCTTTATTTTGCTATAAAATCGTCATAAATCGTATTGTTACATTTCCAACCAAATTTGGTATGTCGTTCAATTTTGCACTAAAATGAGTTCGAAGAGTACTATTAGTACTTGAGAAGCTCATTTTAGTGCAAAAGTGGGCGGCAGAGCAAATTTCCACGAGAGAAAACAAGGCATATAAGTTTTAGAAGCGATCTTCTATCACCTTCCAGTCTACTATTTGCCAGAAATTTACTAGATAATCTGCACGGTTGTTATAGCAATCAATATAATATGCATGTTCCCACACATCAATCGTTAGTATGGGTACTCTACCCTCACGTAAGGGGGTTTCGGCGTTGCTCATTGGGGCAATCATTAACTCGTCACCCTCTTTAACTAGCCACACCCAACCTGAGCCGAATAGCATCATTGCTGCATCAGAGAGCTGCTCTTTCATGCTTGTAAAACTACCAAACGAGAGCTCTATAGCCTCTAATAATTTCCCTTCTGGTTTTTGTTTTGGTGTTGGAGAGAATTGCTCAAACAAGAATGTGTGATTCCACGCTTGTGCTGCATTATTAAACAGTGCACCATCACCATTTACAATCGCATCTTCAATAGGCTTGTTCTCGAATTCTGTTCCGTGAACCAACTTGTTATAGTTGTTAACGTAGGCCGCATGATGGCGACCGTGATGGTATTCGAGTGTTTTTTTGCTCATGTGCGGCTCCAGTGCATCTAATGCGTAAGGTAGCTCGTAAAGTTGATACTTCATACAATTTGATTTTAACTTTCAAAAAACTATTTGAAAGTTAAAATCAAAAAGTGTACCATTAATTTTCGACTAAGGCCAATGTTTCACCACTAGAGTTTATGTATTTTGTAATCAATAAATCACCCTCCTTAATTATCAATACGACTCCTGCAATCTCAAGCTGTGGACCACCACCTACAATTATTGGAAAGTTGTTGCCAATTTCACCTTTTTCATAAAAGGCAAAGCTATGTGTATGGGCATTCAGAGCCACATTAAATTTGGCTTTTTCTAGAAGTGGTTGCCATAGTTCATAACATGGATTATACTCCTTACCGACCATTTCCTCAGGGTAATAGATAGGAATATGATGTATCAATACTCTCTTATATGCTTTTTTAAACTCTTTTGATTTCAGCTCTTGTTTTAAAAAGTCAACCTGTTCTAATCTAAAGCCCTCAAAATCATTCAGCCCATAGTAGACGGGCGAACTATCGAGCTTATCTTCACCGCAATCTAAAATAACAAAACGTATATCACCCCAAGTAAAACTACCGTAGCTTTGTGCTGTAGAGTATTCGATTATATCTCGAAGAAATATTGAGTGTTGACCTCTTATTTCGTGATTTCCACGAATAAAAATCAGTGGAACAGAACCTTTACCAACAACCCTAGCTGCATGCTCAATAAAATTAACCACATCAGCTTCGCTTTGTGGATCATCAATGCAATCTCCATTAAAGAGAGCGATATTATAGTTTTGATTCTCAATCAACTCCGTCAACGCCTCAGTTGTGGCATTACCACGATGCAAATCATTATACACTACCGCCCTAAAGTCACTACCCTTCTCTGGAATAGAAAATTCATACAACTGAGTTACAACACTATCACCAAACTCTTTTTTATAGGCTTGATAAAGAGTTATCTCCTTTGACACAGCACGGTAATAATATTTCTGCCCTGCTTTAATACCGTTTAGCCTGATTCGATGTATCTTGTTACCTGCAATAATCTGCCCATCAACCATTGTTACAGCCTTTGTAAGGTTGTTTTTATCGGTTCCATACTCAACATAAGAGAATGCTGGCATGTTGGTAAGCCAAGTAACAGTAACGCCTCCATCTACTGGATTTTGCAAAAATGGAATTGTACGCATCAACTCTTGACAGTAGCCAACAACACTGACTAACATCATTAATATAAGAAATGTATATCTTTTCATTTTTATAAATATAAGATTATTTAATAAAATTTTGTTGTTTTAAAGCATCCAAATATTTGTTTGCAAAAAACTCATTATCTGCTTTTTTATAGCGTTTTTCAGTAAAAACCTGCGCCAAGTTATCAACTCCATTCTCTTTCACAAACTCTTTCATTGTCTCTAACTCCTCTTTCTCTTTCCAAAGCCCTTTTATGTTGTCGCTTGTGTAATTTGTGTATTTTTGGTAGTGAACAACTGCTCTAGCAGGGAGTCGATCAGTAAGTTCAGGCGACTCGTCAGGATAACCTACAACAAGTGTAGTTATTGGTATCACGCCCTTAGGAATATCTAGAACTTCAATAATTTCCTGAGCATTATATGTTGTTGTTCCTAGATAGCATATCCCCAAATCTAGATGTTCTGCCTCAAGTGCAAAGTTTTGTGCAGCTATGGTGGTGTCGATAGCCGACGTTACAAACCAACCAAAGTTATCATACCCAGGCTCAGCACCTGAAATTTCACACCAGTGTGAGAACCTATTAATGTCGGCGCAAAAGGTAACCACCATTGGCGAACTCTTAACACATGGTTGATTAAAATGACAAGGCGATAGTTTATCAATTACATCTCTCTCTGTAGAGATAATAATTGAGTAAAGTTGCATATTTCCTGTTGAAGATGCACGAGTTGCAGCCTCAACCATTCTGTCAATTTTTTCGCTCTCAATTGGTGTCGATTTAAATTTTCGAATAGAGCGATGTGAGAATATTTCTTTCATTTTTAATTATCAATTAATTAATTTTTGTACAAATATAGCCAATAATTTTCATGTTTGAGTAATTTATATTATAATTGCAGTAAATTTAAAAACATAATTTAAACATTTAAACGGTAATTTTTTATTTTTTTCGATGAAAAGCAACAAAGATTTTCAACCCAGAACAGGCAAGGTTCTAGAGGCAGATGATTTAGTTCGCAAGTCAGCCAGACTTGAACCAAACAAAAAAAGCGGCAAAGACAAACATCGCATGTTCGCTGATAATGAGGATGATGAAGATGATTTTATAATACCAACCAAACGTGAGTCGGTATTAGATTATTATGATGATATTCCTGAACTAGAGGACGATGAGTTCGAGGATGATTATGACGATGACGAGTTTGATGAGTACGATGATGATGACGACGAAGAAGAGGTAGAAGAGGACTAAAAATAGCATAAACATTTATGCTATAACAACATAATATATTTTAATGGAAAAATTTGTAATGGCAGGTAAAACAGCTATCCGCTATAGGGATATGGGGATAGGTGAGAGAGTTATTGTTTTGTTGCACGGTTATCTCGAATCACTAGAGGTGTGGGATGATTTTGCAGGAGAACTAGGTAAAGAGTTTAGAGTAATAAGCTTTGATTTGCCTGGCCACGGAATTTCAGAGGTGCTAGGAACTACCCATACAATGGAGTTTTTAGCCGATACGCTCAATTCACTACTTGAAAAGATTGGTGTCGATTCAGTAAACGTTATAGGTCACTCTTTTGGGGGGTATGTGGCACTCGCTTTTGCAAAAAAGTATAGCAACAAATGCAACTCTATTGTGTTGTTTCACTCTACTTGTGATAGCGACACCCCTGAGCGCAAGAAGCTTCGCGAACGTGAGATTGACATAATCAAATCTGGACGTAAAGAGCTTCTTACAACTGTCAATCCAGGGAAATGCTTTGCACCTCAAAATCGCAAACGATATATATCTGTCATTGACGAACTCTCAGAGCAAGCTATGCTCACTGAGGACGACGGCATTATTGCAATATTAAATGGAATTGCAGAGAGAGAGCCGATGAATGATTTCTTGCATGAATCACCAATTAAACAGCTGTTTATTTTTGGAAAACATGACGAATTTATGCCTTTAGAGTATTGTGAGGAGGTTGCAAACAACAACCCTCAAGCAAGAATCGAATGGCTCGACAATTCGGGTCATATAGGCTTTGTCGAAGAGTTTGCTAAAAGCGTAGAGATAGTAAAAGATTTTTTAAATTAAAATTACATAAAATGAGAACGTTAACTAGAACAATGTTGGCACTATTTGCAGTAGCACAACTATCAGGCTGTAGTTCATCAACCACAGTCGAACATCTTTTTAACGGCAAGGACCTCTCTAATTGGAACCTCTATGTTGATAATAGCACAGGGGTAGATGCTTCAGATGTCTTTACTGTCGAAAATGGAGTAATTAATTGCAGTGGTGTACCGTATGGGTATATGTATACGCAAGAAAAATACTCTAATTTCAAACTACATGTAGAGTGGAGATGGAATGACGAAGAGGCAAGTAATAGTGGCATTTTCTTGTTTGTTCAAGAGGGTGAATCAATCTGGCCAAACGCTATCGAAACGCAGTTGTGCGCAGGTAAGGCTGGAGATTTCGTACTGCTTGGTGGCTCTGAGATGGAGGAGTTCACGGTTGAAGAGGATGAAAAACGCCCTAAATTCCCTATTATCTCAAAAATGAACGACTCTAACGAAGTTGAAGTTGGCCAGTGGAACAGCGCTGATATCTCATGCTACAACGGAAACATTAGCGTAACAATCAATGGACTTAAACAAAACGAAGGAACTATCTCGAAAGATATATTGGGCTATATAGCTCTTCAAAGCGAAGGGGGAGCAATCCAGTTTCGCAACATTACACTCTCTCAAACTACTGTTCAATAATAAAATTTTAAACTTATGCTAAAAGAGGTGTTAGAATTCAACAAGCAATTTGTTAAAAGCGGAGGTTACAAACCATTAATTACAACAAAATATCCAAACAAGGAGATTGCTATTTTAACCTGCATGGATGCACGTTTAGTAAAGTTACTATCATCAGCTTTAGGTTATGGTAATGGTGATGTCAAGATTATAAAAAATGCTGGGGGCATTATTGCGCACCCTTATGGCAGTGTAATCAGAAGTCTCATTGTTGCAATCTTCAAGCTAGGTGTTAAATCGGTGTGGGTTATTGGTCACACCGACTGTGGCATGCAACACATGGATGTTCCAGAACTCCTCAAAGTAATGAAAAAAAGGGGTGTTTGCCCAAATGAGATTAACCAAATTGCCGAACAGGGAATAGACTTCAACAACTGGCTTGGCGGCTTCCACTCACCAGAGGAGACAGTACTAGAGACTATGAACACCATAATCAATCATCCACTAATACCCAATGACATAGCTGTAGAGGGAATGATTATTGATTCTACAACAGGGGAATTAACGCATCTTGGATCGAGGTCGTAACGACCTCTTTGGAGAAACTTCGTTTCTCTTGTGCACAGGCAAAACGCACCGAACATGAGCACAGGCGACAGCTCACCGAACATGAGCTGTCATTAATTATTATCGGCGTTAATCATCACCATTACTAAAACAACTTAATCTCCGCCATAACAGGGTTATGATCCGATAGATACTTACCACCATATCTGCTTGTGATAATCTCGTTTGTGGCAACTCCAATATTGGGTGTTACAAAGATATAGTCGATAATACCTGTATTACTCTTTCCGAAATTATGAAATGTGTTGTCTTCGCCTATTACGACACTTGCAACCGAACGACTATCTAACAATTGACCCGATTGCAATAGAATGGTGATAGGCTCTTCGTTTTGTGTTGCATTAAAATCACCTGTAACAATCACACGTGCATCATCTTCAAATGAGGCAATCTTGTCGAGTATCATCTTCGAACTATTACGTCGCGCCTCAACTCCAACATGATCTAGGTGAGTGTTAAGGTAGTATAGGTCAACATTGCTCTTCTTGTCATGCAATTTCACCCATGTAACAATCCTCTTACATGCAGCATCCCAACCATAAGAAACTTTATCTGGAGTCTCGCTCAACCAGAATGTGCCACCATCAAGTCGCACAAAACGCTTAGTGTTGTAATAGATTGCCGAGAACTCACCCTCATACTCTCCATCCTCACGACCAACACCCTCACGTGTGTGGTTAACCATAACATCATCTAGAAACTTAACTTGATTGGGTAAAGCCTCCTGCACACCTAGCAAATCGGGTGCGGCATCTTTAAGGAATTGATCTACACCCATGATTCTGAATTCCCAGGCATTATCTCCATCTGCATCTGTTGCAAGTCGCATATTGAATGAAACTACACTGATTTTGTCATTGTCGGTATCGCACGAAATAATCCCCAAAATCATAAAGAATAATACTAATAATCTTTTCATCTTATTTATTTATTAAAAAATTGACTATACGACAAGCATTACCAGCGCTCTTTGAGTTCTTGGTATGCATTACATTCATCGAAAGGTATGTTGTACCAGTAAGAAAATCAGCATCCAAAATTATTACTCTTGGAATATGCGCACTCTCACTCCCCTCAACAAACATGTCGACCACTTTGATGTTACTTTTACCTACAACATACTCTACAACGCCAACATCAGGAC